>CAKZUS010000129.1 GCA_937921805.1 uncultured Granulosicoccaceae bacterium | reverse complement strand
GCGCCCTCGGGCTGGTGCACACGCCACGGCAGTTCTCCCGCGTATTGCTCGAGAGCGGCGAGTGCGCGCTGCGTGCGTTCGCGGTAGTAAGGCCGGATGTGTTGCTCGCACAGGGCGTCGATTTTTCGGCTGCGCAGTAGCGGCGTGATAATCGCGGGTCCCAGATTGGAGGGCGCCAGATTCATCGTGGCGTTCATGGAGCGCAGGGCGTCAGCAATCTCGACATCGGCCACGATGATTCCGGTGCGCAGCGCAGGCAGCCCAATTTTAGACAGGCTCATACACATGATCATGCCCGGCTGCCACGGCGTCTCAATGTCCTCGGCCATGATGTTGGGGAAGGGGGCGCCGTAGGCGTTGTCCACAATCAACGGGATGCCCTTTGCCGCTGCGCTTTGGCGTAGCAGCTCTAGCTCCTGGTCGTCGATGACATTCCCAGTCGGGTTGGTAGGGCGCGATACGCACAAGGCACCAATATCGTCAGCAATGTGCAGGTCCAAATCGAGACGGTACTTAAAGAAGCGCTCGCCAATGAGCGCAATCTCGGGGCGCCGCGAGACGATGCTGCCGGGGTGGATGGGGCTGTCGTCGTAGCCGATATACTCGGGAGTAATCGGTAACAAAAGCTTACGCATGGCACCCTGGCGCGGTCCACAGAGCAAGTTGAACAAGCAGAAAAAAGCATTCTGACTGCCGTTGCTCAGGACGATGTTCTCAGGCTGTACCGGCCAGCCGCGCGACTGGAAGTACTCCGCCAAGGCTTCGAGGCAGGCCCGGTCCCCTTCTGGCCCGCTGTAGCGACCCATGACATAGGTCAGGGCCTCGTCTTGGGCCAGCGCCGCAAACTGCTCTCTAAACGCTTGCATCACTTCAGGGATGAGCGCGGGGTTGCCGCCGCCGAGCATCTTGACTTGGTCGCCACTGAGGGCGATGTCGTGCATAAGTTGGCCGATGGAGTTTAGTTCGGCGAAGCGTTGCCCGTAGTCTGAGAATGTCGTGCTCATCGTGGCTCCTGCAGTAAGTGCGATGTAAGAAGGCGGCGTAGGGGAAGGTGAAAGTTAAGAGTGTGTTACTTGCCTTGGACGAGCTGGGTCACCCAAGGCACAGCCTCCTCTTCGGGGGTCATGGTCAGTGCGGCGTCGATGCGTAGCGGCTCAGGCGCCAGAGGCTTGGCACCGAGGTCCATCAGGCAAGCCTGCATCGTCTCTCCCGCGCCGCAGTAGCTATCGAGATAAGAGCTGTCCCCGAGTGCGACGACTGCGAACTCTAGCTCGGTGAGCGCGCGCGGTGTGCTCTGCAGGTCTTGGTACAAGGCCTGCATCGTATCGGGCAAATCTCCCGTACCGGTTGTGGCCGTGCACACAATGAGAATATCAATATCAGACACTAGCGTTTCGCCGCGGGCTTGTTCTACTATTTGAACGTGATGACCGTCGAGCGCATCGCGCAGCTCTTCTGCAACAAATTGCGCGGTGCCATACACCGTGCCAACGATAATACGTATACGCGCCATGTCAGTGCTCTCCATTTAGAGGGTTATTCGGCAAGTGCGCTAGTATGCCTTGCGGGGAGTCAGGAGTGTGCTATGGGCCGCCCTTGCGCGACTTGTATCACGGTTTGCTTGGCTGACACGTACCAGGGCTTTGGCCCGAAGAGAGACCGATAACGATGACTTTGCTGTCGCGCTTTCATGCGCTTCAACAGTATCTTGACCAACAAGTGATTGGTCAAACTGCGTTGACACAACGATTACTAGTGGCACTGCTGTGCCGGGGGCATGTACTGGTAGAAGGCGCGCCTGGCTTGGCGAAAACGCGCGCGATTAGCGCCCTCTCCGATGCCTTGGATGGCAGTTTTCAGCGCATTCAATTTACCCCCGATCTGTTGCCCGCTGATTTGACGGGCAGCGATGTGTATCGCCACGAGACGGGGGCGTTTGAGTTTGTGCAAGGGCCGTTGTTTCACTCGCTGATTCTCGCCGATGAGATCAATCGCGCCCCCGCCAAAGTACAGTCGGCGCTGCTCGAAGCAATGGCCGAAGGGCAGATCAGCGTCGGGCAGCACAGCTATGCCTTGCCGCAGCCTTTTTTGGTGATGGCGACCCAAAACCCGCTGGAACAAGTCGGAACTTATCGTCTTCCCGAGGCGCAGCTCGATCGCTTTTTGCTGCATGTGCTGGTCGACTATCCCAGCCTGGAGGCGGAGCGCCAGATTCTGCGCCTTGTGCGCGGGGAGTGGAGCGGTGAGCAGGCGCGGCCTCCTCGGGCGCTGCTGGGCGCCGAAATTATTGCTGCCGGGCAAGAAACGCTGCGTTTGTATATGGATGAAGCCGTAGAGTCTTATCTGCTGCGCATCGTGGCCGAGACGCGTCAACCTCGTGATGCCCAGTTGGCGCAATGGATTGCGGTGGGCGCCAGTCCGCGCGCGAGCTTGGCATTAGAGCGCAGCGCGCGCGCGCAAGCGTGGCTCGATGGGCGCGACTATGTCTCGCCTAGCGATGTGCAACATGTCGCGCCCGATGTGCTGCGCCATCGCTTGGTGCTCGACTACGCCGCCGATGCAGACGGGATGCAGGCCAGCGATGTCGTGCGGCGCTTACTAGAGTGCGTTGCGGTTGGCTAAATCGGCGGTACAACTGAGTGTAGCTGAGCTATTGCGTCCTCCAGCGCAGGCACTGCGGCGTGCGACAACAGGGCGCAGTGGCGAGGGCAGCAGTAGCACTCGCCTGGGGCGGGGGCTGGATTTTGCAGAGCTGCGCGCGTACGTGCCTGGTGATGAAAGCCGCTTTATCGACTGGCGCGCTTCGGCGCGGCGCGGCAATGTGCTGATAAAGACCTTCCACCCCGAGGAGCAATGCCCCGTGCTAGTGCTCGCTGATTGCGGTGCGAGCATGCAGTTCGCCAGCGTCGGGGCGCTCAAGTCGATTGTCGCCACACGCCTTGCAGCGGCCCTGGCCTGGCAGCACTGGAATGCTGACGACGAAGTTGCTATCGACACTGCGCAGCCCGTGCGCGACGCCAGTATGGCCGGGCGGGTGATACAAAGCCTGTATCAGCGCTATGTGCAGCACAGCCCATTACCCGAGGCGCAGAGGCGCGACGGCGTGGTGTACCTCATTTCTGATGGCAGTGGGCTAGAGCAGGCGCGCGACTGGGCGACACAGCTGCGCGGACGGGCGCGTCTGAGTCTGGTGTGCATCGAAGACCCGCTAGAGTCGCAACCGCCACAGCGTGCACTGCCAGTGCGCAGCCTGTGGGGGCGTGGGGTACTCGACGGGGCCAGCTTGACGCAGCAGCGCACGCAGCGCGAGGCACTGCGTTGCGAGCTAACGCGTCAGGGGGCGAGCTGGCTTACCGTGCGCCCCGATGTCGGAATCGACGCTGCGACGGCGGCAGTGCTGCAGCTTCCTGCGGGGCAGGCCCATGTCGCCTGAGTTGCTGCAACAATTGCGCGCGATACACCCGAGCGCTGCGCCCTCGTGGTGGCCGCCGAGCGTGCTGGCTATCGCTCTGGCGTGTGGTGTGCTCTTGGCGCTAGTGGGCGTGTTATACGCACTGCATCGCTATCGCCGCGCGCAGCAGTGGCGCCGGGCGGCACTGCAAACGCTACACAACAGCGATCCGCGCGAGCTGAGTGTGTTGGTGCGTCGCGTTGCTTTGCACCGTCTGCCGCGCGAGCACGTCGCGGGACTGCACGGCGATGACTGGCAGCGATGGCTCTTGTCAAACGGCCTGGATAAAGCCAGCGCACAATGGCTGAGTTACGGGCAGTATTGCGAAGATGCGCGCTGTCCCAGTACGCTGCGGGCAGAGATCGAACGCTGGCTGCGGCAGCTCCCTCGATGAGTCGTTTTGTATTGGAATGGTGGTGGTTTTTGGCCCTGTGGCCAGTGCCTTGGATGCTGCGCCGCGCCCTGCCACCGCGAGAATCCCAGGCACAGGCCGTTCTGGTGCCGACAGCGTGGCTGGGCGCCAGTGCTGCCTTGCGTTGGCGCTGGAGCACGGTTCTGGGCTGGGTCTTGTGGAGTGTGTTTATTCTGGCTTTAGCACGGCCGCAGTCGCTTGGCGCCGTTGAGGATTTGTCTCGTTCTGGCCGCGATCTGGTGCTGGCGGTCGATGTGTCGGGCAGCATGCAGCAGCAAGACTTTGTAATGTCGAATCGCCGCGTTACGCGATTGCACGCTGTTAAATCAGTGGTATCAGACTTTTTGCGTCGCCGCTATGGAGACCGCGTCGGATTGATTTTGTTTGGCGAACAAGCCTTTGTGCAAGCGCCGCTAACATTCGACCGCGAGACGGTCGCGCACTTTCTGCGCGAATCCGCTGTGGGGTTGGCAGGGCAGACCACTTCACTCGGCGATGCCATTGGTCTGGCGATTAAGCGTTTTGTGCAAGACCCCGAAGAGAGCAGCACTAAGGTCTTGTTACTGCTCACGGATGGGCGCAATACCTCGGGACAAGTCGCGCCGCGCCAAGCGGCACAGATGGCCCAGCGCCTAGGGCTGCGGATCTACACGATTGGTGTTGGCGGGACGAGTGGTTTGTTTAGCTTCGGGGGATCGGATCTTGACGAGCAGATGCTGCGCGAGCTGGCTGATATCAGCGGCGGGCGTTATTTTCGGGCGGACAACACCCAGGAGCTGATGGAAATCTATGCGGTGATTGACCAGCTAGAGCCAGCACTGGTTGAACAAAACCCCCGGCGGCGGCGGCACGATCTGTATTTCTGGCCGCTGCTGTGGGTGCTATGCGGACTGCCGCTGTGGGCGTGGAGCCAGCGCCGTGATTGATCAGATCCCGAGCGCTGTCGCTGCGTGGTTCTCGCAAACGTGGCTGCGTTTTGAGTGGCCGTGGTTGGCGCTGTGTGCGGCGACAGGGCTGGCGCTAGCGTGGGCATTGTGGTCGCGCACCTTGCAGCCGTGGCGGGCGATGATTAGTGATCCGGATTTGTACGCGCACTTAGTGGGCGAGGACGCCCCAGCGCAGCGTCGCTGGCTGCCTGCCCTGTTGTGGTGGGGACTGTGGGGGCTGTGTTGCGTGGCCTTGTTGGGGCCAGCGCGCGAGGGCAAGCAGACGCACTATCGAGCCGAATTTGCTCGCGTTGTTGTCGTGGATCTTTCTGAGTCGATGCGCTTACAAGACCTGCAACCCTCGCGTCTAGCAGCGGCGCAACGCGAGCTTATTGATGCCCTGCCGCGCTTGCAAACGGGGCGCACGGCCTTGATCGTGTATGCGCATTATCCGTATTTGATTGCCCCATTGACTGACGATGTGGTGACGCTACGCGACATGATTTATCACCTGGATACCAATCTGGCGCC
>CAKZUS010000128.1 GCA_937921805.1 uncultured Granulosicoccaceae bacterium | reverse complement strand
GACCACCAGATCGCGCTCCCCCGTGGGGGTGATATGCAGGGTATAGACCGCACCACTGCCCGAGAGCGTTACAGTGCCCTGGTTCAGCGCAACCTCGCTGGCCTCAAAGCCCGTGACCGGCTCTACAAAGGTCGCTGTGAGCGTCACCGTCTCGGTGCCGGAGTAGCTCGATGGCGCCCCCGAGAGCAGCACGGTGGGAGGAAAGGTATCGAGCGGGGTCGTGAGTCCGGCAGTAATGCCCTCCTTATCGCCCCGGACGTGACGGCCATTGACCGCCGCGATCACGATGGAGATATCGCCCGTGCCGTGAGGGGTGATCCGCAGCGTATAGCTATTGGGACCATCAGCGAGTGAGGTTTTGGGCAGTGTGTCAGATTTGGGCAGCGCATCAGAGGAGGCCCCAGAGAGCGCGTCAGAAGAAGACCTCGCCCGCGCAAAAGGCGCATTAGCTGTCGAGACAATCTCCAAGGTGCCATTGATAATCGTCAGATCATCTTCCTCCAGATCGGGCACAGGCTCGGAGAAGATCGCCACCACCGTGAAGGGCGTCGTATCGCCCACCGAAGACGGCGCGCCTTCGAAGACCACCGCCAGCGGCTCACCGTAGAGCGTTGTGCTCTGGGTCTGCGAAGCCGTGTTGGCATGATTAGCGGCATCGAGCGCGACCTCAGCCGGGATCGTGACCGTCAGCTCGCCCTCGGCGATGGGCGTCACGCTTAAGGTATAGTTTGCCCCCTCGCCGGAGAGCGTGACCGTCGCGTTAGTCGCGACAATATCCCCCACCTCAAAGCCCGTAACCGGCTCAGAGAAGGTCGCCGTGAGCGTAAACGTCTCGATCTCATTGAGCGCCTCTGGAGCACTAGAGAGCATGACCGAAGGGGCCTCGGTATCGTAGTCGATAGTTTGTGTCGCGAGCGCCGCGCTGGGGTTGCCCGCGATATCCTGCCCCGCCCCGGCGGGAATCGAGAAGGTGACATCGCCCGTGCCCTCGGGAGTGATGGTCACGGTGTAGTCCGTACCGCTGCCGGTGAGAGTCACGGTGGCATGGTTCACCGTGATATCGCTGGCTTCCAAGCCGGTGATGGCCTCGGAGAAGCGCAGAGCAATATCAAACGGATCTGTCGAGCTGAGCAGCTCGGGAAGCGTGCCGACAGTGGCGGCAGGGGCCTCCGTGTCGTAGCCAATGGTGCGCGTTGTCATCGCGGCGCTGAGATTACCGGCACTGTCCTGTCCTGCTCCGGCGGGAATCGAGAAGGTCACATCGCCGCTGCCATCAGGAGTGATGGTCAGGGTGTAATCCGCACCGCTGCCGGTGAGGCTCACGGTGGCATTACTCACGCTGATATCACTGGCGGTAAAGCCCGTGACACTCTCAGAGAATCTGAGAGCGAGATTCAAGGGTGTCGAGCTGATGGCCGTGAGTGGACTGGGGAGACTAATGGTAGGGGCTTGCGCGTCATAAGTGATGGTGTAGGCACTAGAGGCCAGGCTGTTATTACCCGCGAGATCTTGGGTGGCTCCCGCATCGACAGAGAGCGAGACATCGCCGTTGCCGTCGGGGGTGACGGTGAGGGTGTAGTCGGTGCCGCTGCCGGCGACTGTCACGGTGGCATTGGTGGCACTGACACCGCTGGCATCAAAGCCGGTGATGGTCTCGGAGAAGCTGGCATTGAGCGCAAACGCGGTCGTGTTGTTGAGCGTAGTCGGAGGGGTTTCGAGTGTCACCACAGGCGGGTCGGCATCATAGGCCAGTGTGGTGGTGGTGGATAGGTTACTAAACGTACCATTGGAGTCCTGCACGGCATTGGAGGCAATGCTTACAGTGATTGGCCCGGCGGCGCTAGGAGTGACGGCCATGGTGTAGCTAGAGCCACTACCCGAGAGAGTGAACGTCGCATTGGTGGCGCTGATGTCGCTGGCGGTGAAACCGCTGACAGAGTCAGAGACGTTGATGCTGAGGTTAAAAGGAGCGGTAGAGTTGCGCAGCGCCGGGGCATCGGGGAACGTCATGCTGATGGGGGTCATGCGGACAAAGGGAACGGTGTCGTGAATCCCGCCCATATTGACATCGGCTACCCCGTATCTGTCGGGTGATGAGCTAGTGGGGGTGGCGATAGGACTGTTAGTTCCATAGTGATCGAAATACTGGCCTGGATTACTCGGATTACTCCATGTTCCGAAATGCGCAGCACTGGCAAATTTGCCTTGCACCAGGAGTAGGTGAATTTTACCGTCCGTGGCATCGGTCATGACGACACGAGCCGCTCTCGCGTAATTCTGTGTGCCGTCTTTTGGTGTGAAAAACCACACACTGTCACCACTGGAGAAGGGGCTTGGTAAGGTTAGTGTGTAGACGGTTTGGTTGTCGGTAATAGCGCTACCGGTGAGGCGGTAAGAAACCTCTGCGCCCGCAAGGTCAGCAACCCCAGCCTGCGCAGCGGGGGAAAATCCCAGCAGAATGCTGACGCAAAGCATTGCTTGGTATATTGCTCGCGATGGGCGCAATAATGAGGTTTTCATTGCGGTTCACCCCTAGTGATTTATTGGTGTTGTTGGTTGCCATGGTATAGCGGCCGGTGCATAGCAAACTGGAGTGCACTGCGGTCATGAAGTGTGGGGCACACGTCGCTTTGCACACAGGCTTGGTGGAAGGTGTCGCAACATCCCAATGACCGTACGATCAAGGCCTCCCTCTCGGACGAGGGGGAGGTTGGAGGGGGAGCGATAGTCGGTAGTGCGGTGTTTGCAGAAAGCCACTAATCTATTGAAAATGAATAACTTAGAGGCTCACGAATAGCGCTGTGTTATCGACTATCGATCCCCACCCAACCCTCCCCTTCGTCCAAGAGGAAGGCT
>CAKZUS010000127.1 GCA_937921805.1 uncultured Granulosicoccaceae bacterium | reverse complement strand
CACCGGCACACGCCCAGCGAAATGCGCAATCGCCGACATCGCAATGCCAGCGGTATCAGGGGTGCCGGGGCCGGGAGAAATAACGATGTGGGTGGGCTTGAGAGTTTCGATCTCGCTCAAGCTAATTTGGTCGTTACGTTGGACTTCTACCTCAGCGCCCAACTCGCACAAGTACTGCACCAAGTTGTACGTGAAACTGTCATAGTTATCGATCATTAGCACCATGGTGCAGCCTTTCAGTTGCGTGGCGTTATAGTATGCCTCGCCGCTCTATACGGAGTACAGCATGACGACTGCGCCTATTGCCGCAAACGTGATCGCCAAGCAAATTATGCAGGGCTTTGACAAACACTACCGTTTGTTTCGGGAGATATCCGCTGAGGCCAAGACCCGCTTTGAGCGCGCTGATTGGCATGCCGCAGCCAACGCTAATCGCGATCGCATCTACATGTACGATCGCCGCGTAGAGGAGACCGTCACGACGCTACGCCAGCACTACCCGCAACTGCATAACGAGCAAATCTGGCAAGACATTAAAGCGGCCTATATCCACCTGCTGCTACACCACCATCAACCCGAATGCGCCGAGACGTTCTTCAACTCGGTGGCCTGTCGGCTGCTACATCGTAGCTACTATCGCAATGAATTTATATTTTGGCGGCCTACCGTCGCCACCGAGCACCTCGAGGGCGAGGAGCCGATTTACCGCAGCTATTATCCCAATGAAGTCGGCCTGCAGCGCTGCCTGCTCAATATGGTGCAAAGCTACCAGCTACAACGCCCGTTTCGAGATTTGCGAGGCGACTTGCGACGACTGCTGCAGGCGTTTAGCCAGTACGCGCTAGACAATGACAAGCTCTACCCCAACTATCACTTTCAAGTGCTGCACTCGCTATTTTTCCGCAACAAAGGAGCCTACATCGTCGGGCGCGAGCTTAACGGCTATCAGACACGCCCTTTTGTGATATCCATTTTGCAGGACTCTGAGGGCAAGCTTTTCATTGATGCGATGCTCACCGACCCGCAAGACCTCTCTTTGCTCTTTAGCTTCTCACGTGCCTACTTTATGGTCGATATGGAAGTGCCATCGGGCTATGTGCAGTTCTTGCGCACTCTGCTGCCCAGAAAGCCCAAAGTCGAGATCTACTCCATGCTCGGCTTGCAGAAGCATGGCAAGACCCTGTTCTACCGGGATCTATTCCAGCACTTTCGCCACAGCACGGATCAGTTTTGTATCGCGTCGGGCATTCGCGGGATGGTGATGCTGGTCTTTACACTGCCCTCATACCCTTTTGTTTTCAAAATCATCAAAGACATTTTTGAAAAACCCAAAGAAAGCAATCGCGATGAGGTCAAAGAAAAATACCAACTGGTCAAGAACCACGATCGCGTTGGCCGCCTTGCCGATACGCTGGAATACTCGAACGTCACCTTGCCGCTGTCGCGCGTAGATCCCGAGTTATTGCAAGAGCTACAGCAATACGCCTCGTCGCTTTTACACATCGAAGGGAACGAACTCACCATTCGCCATGTCTATATCGAGCGACGCATGGTGCCCCTCAATGAGTATCTCGCTAGTGCCTCCAGCGAGGCGCGCCATGGTGCGGTATACGAATACGGTCAGGCCATTCGCGATCTGGTCGGGGCGAACATTTTTCCTGGGGACATGATGCTAAAAAATTTCGGCGTCACCCACCATGACCGAGTGGTGTTCTACGACTATGACGAGATTGAGTACATCACCGACTGCCGCTTCCGGCGTGTGCCGCCATCAACCGGGGCCTGGGACGATCTTTCGGCTGACCCGCTGTACTCGGTGGAGAAAAACGATGTCTTCCCGGAGCAGTTCGAGAATTTCTTTTTCCATGACGAGGAGACGCGTAACGTCTTTTTGGAGCACCATCGCGATTTGATCGACCCCGCGTGGTGGAAACAACAGCAGCGCAATATCCACGATGGCGTGCAGGCAGACGTCTTTCCCTACCGCAACAGCAGCCGATTCTTATAAGGCTGGCAAAAAAAAGCGGCCCGATGGGCCGCACAGACGAGCGAGGTGTTACGTGCCTTCACACGTAGCTCATATTGACAGAGCCAACGTCAGTAGGACGCAACCGAGGTGTAAAGATGGGTAAGCTCGACGCTTGGCCAATGCACCCACCGGGTACCCGCGCTAACGATTAGCAAAGTACAGCAACACCAAAAACACCAACAAGAAAGGCCAGAAACCCGTGCTGCTTGCCTCGGTCTTGGGGTCAATCCCCATGACCAGCAGCGCCAATGCGGTCCCCACCACCACCGTGACGGCCAGAATCAGCAAGAGCAATTCATTGCCTTCGATCAGCCAATCGAGCTGCCACAGCCAGTAATGAGGATCGTGCGCAGACTGGTACACCAAGTATCCCAGTGCGCCCAATAGACCCAACAGCGCGACAAACAACACGATGCGCAGGAACCAATCCATTGCGAAACACTACTGCGAAGAACATCACAATAGTAACGATTCATTATCCAGAGCGGGGGTTTCAGGAATTTTTTGCTTCAGCGGTAGTCTCAGTGTTCGCTGCTGCATAGCGGTTTAGGGCCTGCAAAATCGCGTACTACACAACAATTGCTGCGATGCAAAAAAAGAGGTGAAAATTACCGCGCTTAGCGCTATGATTGCCGTCTTAACGTTACATCTTTGCGGACACCTTGCAAAATATCTGCTATGGCGCTATGAAGTGTAGTAGCCCAAGGTCCATAACTTTGTAAATCTAGGAGACCCCGATGCCACGCAACCTCGATCCGCTTCGCGTTGATCGTCTCAGTGATTGGTTTGAGCGCCTGGTTCCTCGCGACGTCGAAGTAGATGAGATTGATGTTTATCTTGACCTAGACGACAACGGTGAAGCCAGAAAGCTCAGCTACACCTCTCCCGATAGTGGGAGACAGATCTTTGTGCTTGAGTATACGACAATGACGTGCCCGCAAAATCGCCGTAGCATTACAGCTTGGCAATTTGACCGTGACTTTAAAAAGCCGGAAGCAAAGCGCATCATTGAAAAGTACCTCACCCCGTGGGGGACACAGCAGATCGACGGCGCTTTTGCCTAGCGCCTAAGAGCTGCACGACAGCTGCGAACATCCCGGCGTGCTAGCCCACGCCGGGCGTTTTTCTAGTACCCACGCAGAAGCGGGCTCATCATACGGATGCCGCATCGCTTCGTGCAAAGCAGCAAAGCGCCCCATTTCTCCTTGTTCAGCCTCCTCAATGGCTTGCTGCACAAGATAGTTTTTGAGCACAAAGCTGGGGTTAGTGTGACGCATGCGCTCACTGCGCCCCGCGTCGCCGTCTGCGAGCAGGCGGTATTGTTGCCACCAACTCTCAAAAGCCTCTTGCTGGGGCTCGCCATAGCAGGTCGCGGCCAGCGCTGCGGGCGTTATCTGTGCCAATGGCGCCGATAGCGTGCGAAAAAACAGCGTCATATCGGCGCGCTGAGCTTCCATCAACAACCAGGTTTGCTCAGCAAAGGCCTCATCAGGAGTGCTTAGCCCTAGCTTGTCGGCCATCATGCTCTGATACTGCGCGCTATAGCGCTGCTCGTAATGCTCCAAAGCTTCGTACAGTGGCGCCTCATTGCCAATAATGGGCAGCAAGGCCCCGGCAAGGCGACTGAGATTCCACAGCGCCACCTGCGACTGGCGACCAAAACTATACCGCCCACCACTGTCGGTGGTATTGGGTGTCCACTCCCGGTCGGTCTCTTCTAGCCAACCGTAGGGACCATAGTCAATCGTCTCGCCAATAAGCGAGAGGTTATCGGTATTCATCACGCCGTGCACAAAACCAACCCGCATCCAGTGCACCATCAACGTAGCGGTGCGCTCGCAGACTTGGCGAAACATCTCGGCGCAGGCCTGCGGCAGGTCTTCACTGTCGATATCGGGGTAATCGCGCTGTAGGGCATAGCGCACCAGCTCGCGCAAAGTGTCTGGGTCTTGGCGACTAGCGGGAAGCTCGAAGTGCCCAAAGCGCAGAAAGCTTGGCGACACTCGGCAGACCACTGCACCGGGTTCGGGACGAGGGTTGCCGTCATAAAACTGATCGCGCACCACTTCATTGCCGGTAGCGATCAGGCTGAGGACACGCGTACTGGGCACTCCTAGATAGTGCATCGCCTCGGAGCACAAAAACTCTCGGATAGACGAGCGCAACACTGCAAAACCATCGGCGTGGCGAGAATACGGGGTTGGCCCTGCGCCTTTGAGCTGCAGGGTATAGCGCTGCGTATCGAGGCCTCGCACTTCACCCAGTGCAATAGCACGCCCATCACCGAGCTGTCCCGCCCAGTGCCCAAACTGATGCCCGCCGTAGGCCATAGCATAGGGCTGCATGTCGGGGTGGAGCTGGTTGCCAGAGAACGTATCGAGAAATGCCGCCGTACTCGTGTGCGATTCTAGGCCCAACAGGGCGGCGCAACTGGGAGAGTAGGCTAAGAGACGTGGAGCGGCCGCAGAGTGCGGCGACACGCGTGATGCGCAAGCACGCCATACTTGTCGTGGACGTGGGTCATCGCTAGGATCAACAGGGAGTGCATCAAGAAAATGCGATTCAATCGAAAGCGGCAACACCGATGGCAATCCCAGAAAGGTGAAAACACCACCCTACCAGAATTGCCGTGCGTGCGAGTGTCGCGACTAGGCGCGCCAGAAAGGCTTGGCAAGCTCGCGATCAATTTCGCTACGAGTCAAGCCAATGTCTGAGAGCATGCGGCTGTCCATGACTGCTAACAGTTCGCGATCGAGGCGACGACGCTGCCATAGGGCCACAGTTTGCAATGCACGTCCCAGCGCCACTTCAAGCGCAACAGTGAAGCGGTAAAAACGGGCAGAAGATTCGGGGTTAGAAGGGATACTCAGGTAGATGGGTGCCATGGTGGGCTCCTGGTTAGCTGGGGTTTTGCCCCGTGAAAGACTGTTGTTGACGGCAATAATAGTGATACCTTAAACGCAGTAACAGATACACTTATATGCAAAACCAACCAGTACAGTTCAGGTGACTCAAGCCCCTCGCAATCCCCACAAAAAAACGACACTTTTGCGCTACGAAAAAGTCGCACAACACATCACGCAGCTCATTGACACCGGCACGCTGCGCAGCGGCGACAAATTACCTTCGCTGCGCAGCGTCGCCCAGCGCCTGCACGTCAGTGTCGCGACCGCAGTACAGGCGTATTTGCTGCTCGAAGACCAGGGCTTGATCGAAACGCGGCCACAGTCGGGGCATTATGTGCGCGCAAATCGTGCGCGCTTGCGCACACCCACAACAGTCACCAACGCCGCCAGCAAACCGCGCAAGGTCAACATTTCCAACACCGTCGAGACCATTTTCGCTCTGGCTAGCCAAGCCACGACCGTCCCTCTGGGGCTGGCGAACCCGGCCGTGGAGCTACTCCCGGACAAAGGCATGGCGCGGGCGCTACGTCACGTCACGGCCCAGCGGGCGCCACAGCTCTTGAGCTTTAGCGCGCTACAAGGCGTTCCTGAGCTTCGGCGTTTAATCGCGCTGCGCTACGCCGAGCAGGGCGTGACGGTCAGTGCAGATGAAGTAGTGATCACCACAGGGGCTACTGAAGCGCTGGCAGTGGCATTGCGCTGCGCCGCGAAACGCGGCGAGGTAGTGGTAGTGCAGACTCCTGTGTACTTCAGC
>CAKZUS010000126.1 GCA_937921805.1 uncultured Granulosicoccaceae bacterium | reverse complement strand
CTCGCTAGCGCTGCGGGCGTGGCGCGCGGCGGTGCAGAGCTGCGCGTGGGACTGCTGGAGACGGTCTTGGTCGCTCGCGATGTGGCACAGCGGGGCGTTGTTGCAGTCGTGTATCGCTAGGCCCTCTTGGCGCGCAATGTCGCTGAGCTGTTCATTGAGATGGAAGACATTCATGCTTGGGCCTCCTGCAGCGCGAACTGGGCTTTCGCGCCTATCAAGCCAAAATCGGGCAGCGTGCCGCCGATCTCGCGCACGAGGTCTTGAATCTGCGTTTGCAGGACATGCTGCGCAAACTGGTTTTTTGCGGTCCCCATCTGGCTCGCGAGGGCGATGATGAGTTTGCGGGTGGCGATGCGCTCGGATTGCTTCATCGAAACGGCGCCATAGCTGCCTTGCTTGCGGATATTGGGCAGCACTTCGCGCGTGACCCAACGCCTGAACGTTTTAGCTTCGGGGCGTTTGCTCCTGAGGATGCACGCGTAAAGACCCGATTCAGAGATGATGGTTACTTCGCGGTTTTGCTCAACTCCGTTCTCTGACCTGGTATGCACTAAGTGCATATCAGTTTCATCGTCGTCAAGCATCCTGGTCATATCAGATGCCAGATTGTATCCAAGAAAGCTTGCTACCTCCTTGGCAACGAACCACGGCTCCTGGTCGATAATCAATGCGGATAATGGATGCGCGTTGGCAAAGGTGAATTGAAGCGGTTGCGCTTCGGTAGGTAAATTAGACAAAACAGTCTCCTTGATAACTTAAGGAACTGCCGCCACGGTCTGAAACGTAGAGAGGCGGCAGGCCGACGAGCGAGTGTTCAGACGCCGAGACCAAGGAACCGGCCACCCGCACGACGGCCCACCATATAAATTGGGCACAAAAAAACGCCATGCGGCGCTGGTGCGCCTTGATCTTCTTTCGAGGTCTGAAACTCGGTCGCAGATTGTGCTGCGACTAACACGACCGAAGCCATGCTGCCGAGGAGTACACACTAAAAACACGGCGCTGTCAAGTTGTTGATAAATATGTATTTTAGCAACTGGTTAATAATAAAGATAGACGTCGCTCAAAATAACGGGCTTGGCTTGCCAAGGTATGGAGAATCGGGGCAGACTCTGGGCTGGTGTTTACTCAGGGAGAGGACAAGGTGGGCGAGACGGCGCATTTTATTTATGTGAATGCTCGTGGGGAGGTCAGCGAGCGCAAGCTGGAGCGCTTCCGGCGCGATGGGGGGTATTTACAGTCTGTGGTGGACGGCAAGCATCGTACCTTTCGCGAAGACCGCATATTGGCCTGGGTTAGCGATGGCGATGATGCCGCTGCGCTGGTCGCGCAGCACCAGCAGCAATGGACGGTGATCTCGGCGGAGCGCGTGCAGCGTTTTAGGGAGGAGTTGCCCAATCGGGGGGCTTTGGAGGTGTGTTTTACGGGCTTTGCGGCGGCGGAGAAGCAGGCGCTCATGGCGCAGGCTATCGAACACGGCTTGGCGGTGCGTAAGAGCGTGACGGTGGGGCTGAGTTTCTTGGTCTGTGGCCCCAATGCGGGGCCAAAGAAGAGGCAAAATGCGCTCGCTATTGGTGCGCTGATTCTTATCGTTCCAGAGCTACTGGAGATGATGGAGACGGGGGAGATTCCGGTGTGATCAGGCGCTGGGCTTCTTCGGTGATGTGGCGGCGTGAGGTTTTGGTCTCTAGCCAACCGCTCTGGAGCAGGTGAGCAAACTGCTCTTGGTCGCAACTCATCTGCGCGAGGCGCTGTGGCGTGGTGCCTTGGAGCAGGAAGAGATCGAACTCAACACGGCCTCGTGCAAAGGATTCTTGATGCACGGTGTATTGCTGCACGCGCTGGGCGTGTGGCGTATCGGCGCCAGCGCTGTAGTGGTAGACCATCACGCCATCGGCGCTGGTGATGACATCGCGGCGGTCTGTCTCGATGCTGGCAGCAGTGGCGCTGCGCACTTGCACGCCGAGTCGCATTTGTGGACGGGTATCGCGCAGCGCGGCGGCCCATGAGCGGGTGCGAGAGCG
This sequence comes from uncultured Granulosicoccaceae bacterium, assembly GCA_937921805.1. Classification (GTDB taxonomy): domain Bacteria; phylum Pseudomonadota; class Gammaproteobacteria; order JABXHR01; family JABXHR01; genus CAKZUS01. Next base: position 1,559 of record CAKZUS010000126.1, on the reverse strand, counting down.
GAAGGTCCAGAAGGTGTCGCCGGGGTGGAAGTTCATCGCCCTGCCCTGGACCCAACAGGCATGGTTTTGTCCCTTGATCTTGCGCTGTGCCTCTTTGATAGACAGCGCGGTGGCGGCCTCTTTTGGCACGGCAAAGTACCAGCCTTGGGCATAGCCGTGGCGGAACTGGGCACTGAGTAGTAAAGCGTTACGCTCTGGGGGCTGGTAGCTCAGATCGTCTCCCAGAGACAACTGCGATGCCTCCGGTAGTTGGCTCAGCTCGCCACGGGTCAGCAGTGCATGAATGGCGGCTTTGTGCTCGGCTTCTTTGGCCCGCAGGCTAGACAGCGCGCGCTGCGTGTCATCGAGCAGGGCGCGGGCGGCTTCGAGCTGAGGAGCATGGGAGAGCACCAGGCTCGGGTCCGCTGAGTCGAGCGCCATTAGTAGGTGTTTGCAATACCAGCCGCGGCTAGCGGATTTGCAGTTGCAGCGGAGCTGCGAGGTCTCGCTGACAGTGATCTCATAGGTATCAGTGCCGTCGCGCACAGGGACGGTGGTAGTCATCCAAAAAACTTCCTTGCTAAGTGACAGGGCAGTATGCCAGCTCAGCTGAACTCTTCGATGATTTGACGCGTCGCGGGGTCAAAGATGCCAATTTTCACGGCCCAGACTACCACTCGATATTCTTCATTCAGCTCGACTTCGCCAGTGATCTCGACGATGCAGGTGAACGTTTGTTTTTGGTATTTGCAGTGTTTGTTGAAATAATCAAAAAATTCTCGCCTGCCGTCGCGACTGAGCTTATCGGCGCTGGTCAGCACTCGGTACCCTGGCACGTAGGCCAGGAAAGTCTGCCCCGCTGAGAGGGGGTCACGGTAGTATCTGGCATCTGCTTTGAATATGATTTCGTAGCCCACTTCGGTAAAGTCGCGAGCATAGTCGATGAGGTTCGTTGCTTTGGGTTCTGCCATCGCGGTTGACGACACTAGACAGACTGCAATCGCCATCCATTGTTGCAATTTCATCAAATCTCTTCCTTAGTGCATGATTTGAGTATTGTGCCTCTTTAACAGCAAGAGCGCGGGGCTATGAGAGTGGTTGGCCCGCTATTAGTGCTGTTAGCGCTGTGTGCGCTCGGCGCACTCTATATAGAGGTCTGTGAGCATACGATGCACCTCTTCATATGCCTCTGGGCAGAGATTGCGCTGATGCTCGAATAAGTCGACCAGTAGGCCAAGCTTGCTGAGTGCGTTAGCGCGCTCTGTGTCCTTGTCTCTCACTAAGGCGAGAGGGGCGTCACTACTGCATCCTTCCAATCTGTCCATATTTTCTCCATGTACTACACCTATCAATCATGAGAGTCGTCTGTAAACACTGCCAATCCGTGGCCTCGATCACGAGCAGAACCACACAGTCTGAGTCTGTGGCGGATCTGATCGTGAATTGTGCGAGCTGCGGCGCCCGCATGCGCTACACGTTAGCGCATGCGAGCGACCTATCACCCCCTCGGCAGCAGGTCGAGGAGGCGTTGGCGCACGCAGTCGCCCTGCTTCCTGCAGATTTGCGTGACAGAATCATTA
>CAKZUS010000125.1 GCA_937921805.1 uncultured Granulosicoccaceae bacterium | reverse complement strand
CAAGCTCGGGCGCGTGGCCGAAGTCGAAGACATCATGGGGGCGGTGGTGTTTTTGGCTTCTCCCGCGTCGGCGATGGTCACCGGAACGGCGCTATTGGTCGACGGTGGGTGGACGGCGGACTAGCTTTTGCTGCGCTGTGGCGTAGACTTGGCGGGTTTGGGGGGACGATATGCACGTTGGCATTGATTTTGGCACTTCCAACAACGCGGTGTCTGTCTACGAAGCGGGCGCGGCGCGGCTGCTGCCCGTTGGCGATGAGGGCGCCACGCTGCTGCCCTCTGCCTTGCATATTGACGAGCGGGCGCTGATTCCGCTGCGGGTGTTGGACTACCTAGACCCCAGCGTCAGCGCGCACTACCAAGAACGGCGCCATTCGGACTTGCTGCGCGCGCGGCAAGTACAGCAACTCGAAGGCCTCGATGGGGAGCTGCGCTTTGGCGAAGAGGCGTTCGCGGCCTATATGCATTTCCCTGGCGAGGGATATTTTATCAAGTCCCCTAAATCGTTCTTGGGCGTATCCGGCCTGGGGGCGGGGCAACTGAATTTGTTCGAAGACATCTGCACGGTGTTTCTGGGGGAGTTGCGTCGCCGCGCTGAGCAGGCCCTGGGGGCGCGGATTGATTCGGTCACGATGGGCCGTCCGGTGCACTTTCTCGGCTTTGAGAGTGGTGATGAGCAGGCTCTGGGCATCTTGCGCCGGGCGGCGGCCAATTTGGGCTGGCATCAGGTTGATTTTTGCTTTGAGCCCGTGGCGGCGGGTTATCACTTTGCGCGCAAGCTAGAGGCCCCGGCCACGGTATTGGTAGCGGATATCGGCGGCGGAACCTCGGATTTTTCTTTGCTGAAGCTCGCACCCGATGGCCAGTGCGAGACGCTGGGGCACACGGGGCGCCGTGTTGGGGGCAATGACTTTGATATTGCCTTGGCGAACGCGAGCTTTATGCCGCATTTTGGCTTGGGGGAGACGACCCGCAAGGGCTTGCCGCTGCCCACGGCCTTGTTTCATCTGGCGATGGCGGTGAACGATATTCCCAAGCAGCGGACTTTCTATGACCGTGTTACGCGCCGTGAAATCGATGATTTGCTGCGAGACTGCGCGCCCGATGCCCGCTTTCAGCGCTTTAGTAGCATCTGGGAGCAGCAGCGTAGCTTTGAGATTGTGCGTCTGGCTGAGCAGTGCAAAGTCTCGCTGGGTGAGCAGGCTCAGGCTCAGGCTTCTGTGCCCGGTCTTGACGAAATCGTAGAGGTCAGTCATCAAGACTTCTCCCGAGCCAGCGAACGGGTGGTGGCTGCCATCGAGAGCCTCGTCCCCGAGGCCCAGCCCGATATGCTCTACGTCACGGGCGGTGCCGCGCAGTCGGCTGTGATGCAAGCGGCCTTTGATCGCTGGCTACCCGATGTGCCGCGCCATTTTGGCAATTACCTCGATGGGGTGGCTTCGGGCCTATGCCGACCGGGTGTGCCGCGCCACGAGCGCTGAGCGGGTGTTCGGGACCCAGTAATTAAGGCTTACTCTGAGGTCAAGAGACCCAAAGTGTGTTGCGCCGCCTCTAGGGCGCCTTCGATATAGCCGCCAAAATTTTGCGCCACCTCCGTCCCGCTGCAATGTAGCGCGCCGTCCCACAGGGCATCAAAGGCAGGAGGTCTTCCATAGGCAGGATGCGAGCGCAGAGGCTGCTGGTCAGAGGCCACCGCCGTGTAGGGGTCGAAGGCCCAGTCTTGCACCGTCAAAGCCAGCGGCGTCGCAGCGGGCGCGCCAAAGAGGTTTTGCAGTTGGGCCAGGATGTGCTCGCGCAATGGGGCAGGGGCTGTGCGCGCCGCGGGCGCAATGCCCAGAAAGCCAAATAAAGCGTATGGCCCACCGCGCAGTGGCGAGGCATCGTGGATTTCTACTAGTGGCCCACGGCGGCTCATCGCGTCGCCAGAGAGTCCGGCTTCGCGCCAAAACGGGCGCTCGTAGAGGGCAACTGCTTTGGCCTGGCCGGCCATCCAAGTCGGCACCGCTTGCATCGCCGCCAGAGCGTTACGGGGAAGCGCGGGGGAGAACTGCATCGCGGCGGCTAGGCGGGGCGGCAGCGCCAGAACGACATTGCGGGTGCGAAACGGCTGTGTTGATGCGGTTTCTTGTACGTGAGCGGTAGCGGTAATGGCTCTATTGTTTTCACTATTGCTCTCACTATTGCTCGCTGCTGCGCCATAGTGCAGGTGCTGCACGACATGGCCGCGAAAGCATCGCGCTGCCGGAAGCGCGCTCGCGAGTCGGGAGGTGATAGCCTGAAAACCGCCATCGACTCGATACGAGCCTTGCATGGAAGCATAGCCCGCACCACGAATGGCGCGTCCTTGCTCGTCTTCATACATCAGTTCGCCCTGTGAGTATTGGGCAAACGCCTCTATGCCCAGTGACTGGATCAGGGCCGCGATGCGGGGCTGACCGGGCCAAAACCAAGCTGGCCCCAGGTCGAAGTGCGCGCCGCTGTGCGCAAGGCTAGCAATACGTCCACCCCAGCGTGAGCGCGCCTCTAGCAGTGCATAGTCGTGTCCGCGCTGCTGCAGGGCATGAGCGAGAAACAGCCCAGACAAGCCGCCGCCGATAATCAGCGTCTGGGTGTCGATGGGGGGTGTTGTCTTGGTTTGATATTGTGCCGGGTTTTCTGCCCGAGTCTCAGCCCGCGTCTCTGCCCGAGTCTCTGCCCGAGTCGTCACTGAGAGGGCGCTTGGGCATAGGGCAGGTGGCCCGTTTTAGACCACAGCTCTACGCCTTGTGGCCCCGCTACTATTGACGCAGAAACGCCCTCAGGTAGGCGCAGCCAACTGTGTAGAGCCAGCGAAGCCGCGGCGGTCTCTGCGCTGCCGCGCATGACCAATAGCTCCGTACCGCCCGGCTCCTTGAGAGTCCACTCTGCCCCAGGTGCGAGGCGGGTAAAGCGCACGCACTCGCGAGCATCGTGGTGCAGTATGGCGCTATCAATAGGCCGTTCACTGCCCGACAACTGCGCGGCCATATCGAGCCGGACCGCGTGGCGGTCTTGCGGGTCAAACTGCCACAGCTTCACAAAAATCGTACAGCCCGAAGCCGAGCGCGGGGTGTGCCCGCTGGTGGGGGGGTTGCGCACATAGCTGCCGGCTGGATAGTCGCCGTGCTCGTCCTGAAAAAC
>CAKZUS010000124.1 GCA_937921805.1 uncultured Granulosicoccaceae bacterium | reverse complement strand
TTGAGCGGATTGACCGTCAGGTCGTTAGCGCGCGAATGCAGGCCGATGACCTGACCTTCATAGACCTCTTCGGCGTGGCCTAAGAGCAGGCGCCCGCGCTCTTGCAGGTTGAACAGGGCATAGGCCAGTGCCTTGCCCTGGCCGTTGGAGATCAGCGCGCCGTTGCTACGCTGGCCCAACTGTCCTGCCACGCTCTCGCCATAGCGCTCAAAGACGTGAGTCATGAGGCCACTGCCAGAGGTCATCGTCAAAAATTCTGTGCGAAACCCAATCAAGCCCCGCGCCGGAATCACATAATCAAGGCGAACGCGTCCCTGCCCATCAGGGCGCATGTCTTGGAGATCGCCACGACGGGTGCCCAGTGCTTCCATGATCGCGCCTTGGTGGCGCTCTTCCACATCGACCACTAGCTGCTCGTAAGGCTCCTCGCGGCGGCCTTCGACTTCGCGCACGATGACTTCGGGGCGGGCCACCGCCAGCTCATAGCCTTCGCGGCGCATGGTCTCTAGCAAAACAGAAAGGTGCAGCTCGCCACGGCCCGAAACGCGGAATTTCTCCGACTCGTCGGTGGCCTCAACGCGCAGCGCGACATTGTGTTTCAGCTCGCGCTGGAGACGGTCCCAGATGTTACGCGCGGTGACGTACTTGCCTTCTTTACCGGCGAAGGGCGAGCTGTTCGCCTGGAACATCATGCTGATAGTTGGCTCGTCAACACGCAGCGGTGGCAGAGCACTGACCTCGTTGGGATCGCACAAGGTGTCACTGATAAACAGCTCGTCCATGCCCGTTACAGCCACAATGTCACCCGCTGTGGCCTGATCCACTTCAATACGCTCTAGGCCGTGGAAGCCCATAATCTGCAAAATACGCCCGTTGCGCTGCTTGCCGTCGATGTCGATGACGCGAATGGGGGTGTTGTTGGTGATCGTGCCGTGTTTGATGCGGCCGATGCCAATCACGCCAAGGTAGCTGTTGTAGTCCAGCGTCGAGATCTGCATCTGAAATGCGCTATCAGGGTCTACATCTGGATGACTGACGTGATCAATAATCGTGTTGAACAAGGCATCCATGTCATCAACGAGACCATCGGCTTCTAGACCGGATTTGCCTTGGATCGCCGAGGCATAGACAATCGGGAAGTCGAGTTGCTCGTCGGTACCACCGAGGCGGTCAAACAAGTCGAACACTTGGTCAATAACCCAATCAGGGCGCGCGCCATCGCGGTCAACTTTGTTGACCACTACGATGGGCTTGAAGCCCATCTGAAAAGCTTTTTGCGTGACAAAACGAGTCTGTGGCATCGGGCCTTCGACGGCATCCACAATCAGCAGTACGCTGTCGACCATAGACAACACCCGCTCTACCTCGCCACCAAAGTCGGCGTGGCCGGGGGTGTCGACGATATTGATGCGGTAGTCGTTCCAGCGCAGGGCCGTGTTTTTGGAGACGATGGTGATTCCGCGCTCTTGCTCTAGCGCGTTAGAGTCCATGATCCGCTCTTGCGGCGCTTTGCGCGCATCGAGGGTTCCGGATTGGCGTAGCAACTGATCCACAAGGGTCGTCTTGCCGTGGTCAACGTGGGCAATAATGGCAATATTGCGAAGCTTGCGAATGTCGTCGGTAGTCAAAGTCGTGCTCGGGTAGGCAAAGGGGCGTTAGGAGAGAATCAGCATAAGGTGCTGGGTAGCCGGGTATTTTGATTGATTTTTGTCGCTGGCGGGGGGAGAGCGTCTCATTTTGCCCCTCAGCTTGCGTTGTGCGGCTCACAAACACCACAAAAACGGCCCACAGCAGAGCGTAAAAGCCATACCCAGGGCGCCAAGAGATTATCCGGCAAAGAAGGGGTTTTTGTCACATAATTCTTGTCCTTCCTCAGCCGGTTACTGACTATGATTGCTCGCGCTTTTCCCGCCACCCGCCCGCGTCGTCTGCGCGCGCAGGCCTTTAGCCGTGACTTGGTGCGCGAACAGGGCGTGAGCGCTCACGATCTGATCTATCCGTTGTTTGTGCTCGATGGGGCCAATCGCGAAGAACCTGTGGCGTCTATGCCAGGCGTGATGCGCCGCAGTCTCGACCGTCTGCTACCCGAGGCCGAAGCGGCTGCGAAGCTGGGCATTCCTGCAATAGCCCTGTTTCCGGCGCTGGGAGCCGAAGAAAAGTCAGACACCGCGGAGGCGGCCTACGACGACAAGGGCTTAGTGCAGCGTAGCGTACGCGCCCTAAAAGACGCAGTGCCAGAGCTGGGCGTGATCACCGACGTAGCGCTCGACCCCTACACCAGTCACGGACAAGACGGGCTGATGAACGAGCAGGGGTATATCGTCAACGACGAGACCGTCGAGGTGCTCGTGCGTCAAGCGCTGAGCCACGCCGAGGCGGGCGCTGACGTAGTGGCTCCCTCGGATATGATGGACGGGCGCATTGGCGCGATTCGCCGCAGCCTAGAGGCCGCTGGGCATACTAATACTGCCATTCTTGCTTATGCGGCCAAATTCGCCTCGAACTACTACGGTCCGTTTCGCGATGCCGTGTGTTCAGCGAGCAACCTGGGGGGAGGCAATAAATTCAGCTACCAAGTAGACCCCGCCAACGGCGATGAGGCGATGCACGAAATTGCCCTGGACCTGCAAGAAGGGGCCGATATGGTGATGATTAAGCCCGGCCTGCCGTATCTGGATATTGTGAGACGCTGCAAAGACGAGTTTGGCGTACCCACTATGGCCTACCAAGTCAGCGGCGAATACGCTATGCAGCAGGCCGCTTTCCAGCACGCTTGGCTAGAGCGCAAGGCGGTCGTACTGGAGACGATGATGTGTTTCAAGCGTGCAGGAGCAGATGCCGTGCTGACCTACTTTGCCAAGGATATCGCCCAGTGGTTGGCCGAATAATGGGCCGCATAGGCAGTCCCGCGGTGTACGCGAAGGCGACAGCGCGGGGCATTGCGTGCAGTATCTTCTGCGCCGTACTACTGGTGCTGTGGGGAGGAGCGATTCGTGCTGAGTCGAACACCGCGCTGCCGATTCTGCAGTGGTCTGATGGCGAGCAAGACTGGGCGCTACGCGTCGCCGATACGCCAGCCTCTCGCCAGCTTGGCCTGGGCGGCAGCGCACCGCTTGAGCGGGGCGAGGGGATGTTGTTTGTCTTCGAGCGGCCGGGTGTCTATGGCTTTTGGATGCGAGGCGTGGACTACCCGATTGATATCTACTGGCTGAGCGCCCAAGGCGCGGTGCAACACCACTGGCGCGCGCTGCCCTGCACAATGCCCTGTCCCATCGAACAGCCGCCAGTCGAAGCGGCCTATGTCCTCGAAGTCGCGGTCGATGCCGCGACGTGGCAAGTCGGCGAGGTACTGCCTGCATTCTGGTAGCGTGATACGGGTCTTGCTATCCTGTGGCGATGAGCGCTTCTATCACCCTCGGCAGTTTTAACCTGCGCAACCTCGTCCCCGCGTCCACAGACGCGCTGGCGCATTTTTTCTACAACTCTCGTGGCAAGAATGCCTATTGGCCAGAGCAATACGCGCAAAAGCGCGATTGGATCGCCGATCAGCTCGCCAATATGGGCGCGCCGATTGTAGGCTTTCAAGAGCTATTCGCCCCCGAGCCACTCGAAGATGCCATCGAGCACAGCCCTTTCCGTGGGGCCAAGCTGCTGATGGCAGGCGAGGCCCAGTGGCGTGACACTCGGTACCGTGGTGCACCTGCGCGGATCTATGCGCTGCCCCGAGTTGGGCTGATGGTTGGGGGAGGCTGCGAAGTGTTGTCGTGGCAAACGCTGGAGCATTTCCCCGAAGAAATGGATTTTGGGCGCAGCATTGAAGAAGACAGCGGGCGGGTTTGGCGGCTGGGCCTCAGTGATGGCGATGCACCGCTGCGACAATTTAATCGCCCTGTCTTGCGCGCGCGCCTACGCCTACCGGCAAAATTTCGTTCGGTGCAAGGAGTGCCCAAAGGCGAAACCGCCGAAATCACCGTACTCGTCGCCCATCTCAAGAGTAAACGCAGCATCGCCAGCGACGCAGTGGAGACGCTGGAAGAACATTTGCTCGAATCCGCCATCGGGCAGGCGCGCTCGTTGACCCTGCGCGCGCTCGAAGCGGCCGCGTTGCGGGGCTACGTGCTGCGCGAGCTACGCGATCATCCCGATGTGCCAGTGATCCTGATGGGCGACCTCAACGATGGTCCTCGCAGTGTGACCACGCAAACTAGCGGCGGCCTTGACCGCGCATTCCTACCCGCTAAATTCGGTAAAAATGGGAACTTCCGCCGCGCCCAAAACGCCGCCGTCGATTATCAATTACACAGCGCCTTTGATCTGCAAACCCGCCGCAGCCACCGCGATGTGTACTACACCCATGTCTATGATGGTTACTACGATCTGCTCGACCACATTATGGTGTCGCGACACTTTGTGCCATCGTGGGCGCGAGACGGCCAAGGCAGCGCGCCCCTCGGCAAAGTCGGGACGCTGCGAGTCTATAACGACCATCTGCTCAATGCCGAGCTCGACGACCTACGCAGCAGCGACGTGGGGCGCTACCTTCACACCCGTTCCGATCACGGGCAAGTCGCGGTACGCCTAGACTGGAGTGCATGAGCCAGCTCGGTTTTTTTGATGATCCGGCACCAGCGGCTGAGCTGACCCCAGCGCCGCCGTCAGGGCTGTGTCTGGGCACCTCGTCCTGGACCTTTCCTGGATGGGCGGGCGTGGTCTACCCCGCGAGCGCCTCGGCCAAGCAGCTTAGCGGTTCCAACACCACTCAGGCCTTGTCGTGGTACGCGCGCAACCCGCTGCTCAATGCTGTGGGGGTGGACAGTAGCTTTTACCGCGCGCCGCCATTAGCACGGTGGCAAGACTATGCGCGCGCCGTGCCGGAAGGCTTTCGGTTCTTGGTCAAAGGCGAGCGCGATGTGCTCGACCCCCAGTCGCCGCGCTTTCTCGACCCCGACTATGCCCTAGAACAAGTACTGCGTCCGTGCGCGCAGGGGCTAGGCGACAAGCTGGCGGTCGTGCTGTGGCAGTTCTCCCCCATGCCTACTGATCCCGCACTGGTGCCGCGCACCTTGGACTTTCTGCGCGCTACCTCCAAAGCCCTGTCAGGCACAGTGGCGATGGCCGTCGAATGGCGCCACCCCGGCACCCTCACGCCCTCATGGCAACGCAGCCTCCGCGAATTAGGCGTGCAGCAATGCATTGCCGAACACCCCCAAGCGCCATCGCTGACAGATCAACTGCGCTGCCACAACCCCGATGCACCGTGGATGGTCATGCGCTGGATGCTGCAACGC
>CAKZUS010000123.1 GCA_937921805.1 uncultured Granulosicoccaceae bacterium | reverse complement strand
AAGCCCTGGTCTGTGTCATGTTACACGGGGGTAACGACTCGCTGAACATGCTCCCCCCGCTCGGCGCAAGCAGCACGAGCGGCAATGGGGTCTATCGCGATCTTAGAGGCCACCTCGCGGTGGCTGACTCTGCCATTGATCTCCAGAGAATTTCGGCTAATGGCCGTTCTCTGGCTGATGACTTCCTCGCAAGCGGAGCGCAAAACCCCTACTACGGCAGTAGTAATGATCAAAAAAAAGCCTACTTAAAAGGCTATTACGACCTGCGCGCCCCTGGTCAAGACAGCGGCTATGGGGTAAACGCTCTGATGCCGGAGCTGGCACAGCTCATTAGCACTGGCAGAGCGAGTGTCATCTCAAATATCGGCAACCTTGTTACGCCGATTACACGCAGCGAAATTCAGCAAAAAACAGCGAGACTGCCTGTTTTCTTATTCGCCCACAACCACCAACGACGCGCACTAGAAGCGGGGCGTGGCGACGACTTAAGCGGGCGTGGTTGGGCAGGCACCCTAGCGGATCAATGGCAAGGACAGTTTGGCAGTAGCCCGTGGGGCCTGAATGTCTCTTATGCTGGCGCCTCGCGCTTACTCAGGGGCAACGAAACGGTTCCCTTGGTGCTCACACCCGGCGCGGTGCCCAGTATGTGGGCACTGTCCGATAACGCTCGAGATGCGCGCAGGCGCAGTTTATTCGGGGCTTTATCGGGTATTTCCGATCCGTCCTATGCTGGAGTAACAGGCCCGAATAAATTCGAGCGGTATTTGCAGCAACTGTTGCCATCGAGTGTGCAAGCGGTAAACACTCTGTCGAGTACATTAGGTAGTGCTGTCTCCTACTCAGCACAGGACTCGTATGGAAACGCGCTCTTCACGTCCCCGCATTCGAATCAACTGGGCTTGAACTCCGGTCTCTCAGGGCGGTTGCTGTCACAACTGGGCAGTGTCGCCAAAATGATAGAGCTGGGAGCCAATGACCGCTTTACAGGCCACTCTTTCGAACGGCAAGTGTTTCTGGTTTCGCTGCCAGGCTTTGACAACCACGGCCAGCAAGCAGACAACCACTCTCTCCTCCTGCGAGAGATCAGCTTGGCGCTGTGGAGCTTCCAAAAGGCCCTTGAAGAGAAAGGACTCGCAGATCAAGTCACGACCTTCACCATGTCTGATTTTGGGCGTACTTTGACGGGCAACGGCGATGGAACTGATCACGCCTGGGCCGCGTCGCACATCGTGATGAATGGCAGTGGGCACGGCGCGCCGGGAACTCTCGCGGGTGAGCGAATGCTCGGAAGAATGCCTGGCTTGACCCCCGATAACGACGACAGCTTTAGTCGACGTGGCCGGGTCATTCCTGATATCGCGCAAGATCAGCTCTTTGCCACACTGTGTGATTGGTTTGGTGTAGAGGAAGACCTGGTCTCGCAGCTTTTCCCCAATATTGACCATTTCCGCCAAGGTACGGATATACGCTCCGCCTATTTGTCATCGCTGTTTGCCTGATGAGAAAGAGGCTAGCTAGAAGGCGCAGAGTTCTCTCAGGGCGTATCCTCCAGCGCCCGATACTTTAAACGAAACCGGCGCGGCGACAGCCCAAAGCGCTTCCCAAAGGCTTCATAGAACGCCGACAGCGAGGCAAAGCCCACCTCCAAAGCAATCACCGCAACACGGTCGTTGCTGTCGATCAACCGCGCACTGGCCAAGTTCAGTCGCAGTTCGCTGATGTACTGCCCAATAGGTTTGCCTGTGCCGCGACGAAAAACTTCCATCGCGTAATTGGGTGAGAGATTGGCCGCGATGGCAACGTGCTTGGGGCGCAGATCCATGGTGTAGTGAGCGCCAATATATTCGAGCATTCGGTGCACGCGCCGGGATTCTGTTGGGTTAGTGATCGCTTTGACGGGGTCATCAGTGGCCAGATTGATCCACCCTTCTAAGTCCATGCGCTTGAGCCGCAGCAAAACCTCTTGTGCTGCTAAGCCCTGGCGCGCCGGCACCCCGCTGCGATAGTCCTCAAACCACTGCAGCATGAGTTGGCGCTCTATGTCGTGACTGGACGTGCTCAGCGCGACATGTCCATCGAATATCGCTCGCTGCAATGCAGCGGGCAAGGCCCAGTGTTCGGTACTGCCGATGGGCAGATAAGCCACCACCACCTCGCCGTCTCCATGCACTTCGACCACGCGATGAGGGGTCAACGCCGAGAACAAGGCGATACGCCCATCGGGAATGGTATAGCGGTGCGGGCCGAACTGATAGCTCATCGAGCAGGCGATAGGCAAGTTGATTTCAATTTGCGAATGTGCGTGGTTGTGGGGCATGGGCGCAGGGCGGTGGCGCTGCATCGCAAAGCCTGATGGGACATCTAAAAAAGCAAGTTGACGCGCGGGCATGGATATTTCGGAATAAAAAAGGGCTTTATCGTATTGTGCCGGAATAAATCAGCGAAAGACAGGAAGTTTTGTTGGCAAGAGTTCAGCACACTCTCTGGGTGCTGAAAAATCCGGCATCGTTATACGGCGTCGCTATGACGCCAACCACAATTGGAGAGGAATCATGAAATACGCTCTGAGCGCGTTGAGCGCTGTCGCGCTTCTGGCCAGCTCACTGGCCAGCGCTGGCAACTTGGTGATCAACACGGACACCTCGGATGCCGCTCCCAAAGCAGCTTTTGAAGCCCTGATTAAGCAATTTGAAGAAGAAAACCCTGACGTCACCGTCGAGTGGAACCTCTTTGACCACGAAGGCTACAAGCAGTCCATCCGTAACTTCCTGACCACCAATCCCCCCGATTTGGCGAACTGGTATGCCGGCAACCGCATGCTGCCTTACGTAGAGGCGGGTCTTTTCGAAGACGTTTCTGATCTGTGGGAAGGTCAAGTGGGCGAAGAGCTCTCAGCCGCCAAAGCCTCGATGACCATCGATGGCAAGCAGTGGGGCGTTCCCTACACGTATTATCAGTG
>CAKZUS010000122.1 GCA_937921805.1 uncultured Granulosicoccaceae bacterium | reverse complement strand
CAGGCAATGCTGAAGACGCTGCGCTAACGCCACTCCACTGATTGGGGTATCGAATGTAGTGCGCAAAAGCAGCCCCTCCGTCCCCCCTGCCGCATAGGCCTGCCAATCATCGCAGCCCAAGCGCCGCAGCAACTGGGCGTTATTGCCCCACTGTGGGTGCACATCCAGCGGCAAGTGGTAGGCAATGAGATTGATATCATGGCGCAATAGCGTGGCAATACGGCGCTGGCGCATTCCCGTGATAGGGCTGGGTTCGCCGCGCCAAAAATACCCGTGATGCACCAGCACCGCATCAAAATCCTGCGCCACAGCATGATCGAGCAAGGCCTGACTCGCTGTCACCCCACACAGAATACGCCGAATCTCGGCCCGCCCTTCGACTTGCAGCCCATTCGGGCAGTAGTCTTTGATGCGCGCAACTTGTAGCTGTTCATCGCAGTAGCGGCAAAGTGCATCGCGATCTATCATGACGCCCCCTGCAGGGCACGGATAAAGGCGGCATTCTCTTCTGGCGTGCCTATCGATACACGCAAACAGCCCTGCAGCAGCGGATCAGCGTGCGAGAAATTTTTCACGAGAATCCCCGCATTGCGTAGATGCGCAAACACGGCATCGACCTGGGCGCCAATGCGACATAGGATAAAATTCGCCGCACTTGGGTAGGTCTCATAGCCACAGGCTTCTATGGCATGGTGCAGCAACTCACGCTCGGTGCACAGCACATCAGCTTGGGCCTGCCACGCTGAGGCGTGCTCCAGGCAAAAGCGCGCCGCCGCTTGCGTCAAGACATTAACGTTATACGGCATGCGTATTTTTTCTATCTGCTCCGTCAGCGCTGTACACGCCGTGAGATACCCCAACCGTAGTCCTGCTAGGCCGAGCTTCGAGACCGTGCGCAGCACGACGAGGTGCTCGTAGCGGGCCAGCTGCGCCATCCACGTTGCCCCGGCAGCAAAGGGCTGATACGCCTCATCGAGCACCACTAAGCCAGGCGCCGCCTCAATCACCGCTGTGACAGCCTCCTCATCAAACAAATTGCCTGTGGGATTATTGGGATAAGACAAATAGACCAAAGCGGGCTGGTGCGCCTCTATGGCCTCCAGCATCGCCTCGGTATCTAGAGAAAAATCCGCCCGTAGCGCCACCCCTACAAAATGCTGACCCGCCCATTGCGCTGTTTTCGCGTACATCACAAAGCTAGGGCGAGGGGCCAGTACGCACGCCCCTTCGCGTGCGCTCAGCAGAGACAACATGAGGATGAGCTCGTCCGAGCCATTGCCCACCACCACATCACAGCCTTCGGGAACAGCCGCGTAGTCGCGCAGCACTGCCTTGAGCGCCGTAGCCTGGGCATCAGGGTAGCGGTTGATCACCGCCTCTGACAGACACTGAGACAAGCCCTCTCGCAACGCCTCTGGCACAGCGTAGGGGTTCTCCATAGCGTCGAGCTTGATCATACCGCTCGCGTCCGGTACCGCATAGACACTATCGGCCACGATCTCATCGCGCAGAACGGCGCGCCAACTCATAGCCGCGCCTCTGCTGACAAGGCGTGCGCCTCTAGTCCTTCAGCCCGTGCCAACACCGAGGCGACTTTGCCCAAGCTCACAGCGCCCGTAGCGCTTGCACCAATAATGCTGGAACGCTTTTGGAAGTCATACACACCCAGTGGCGAAAAGAACCGTGCTGAGCGCGAGGTCGGCAACACATGATTCGGCCCCGCGCAGTAGTCACCGAGCGCTTCAGCCGTATGCCGCCCCAGGAAAATAGCCCCTGCGTGGCGCACCTGCGGCAGGTAGGCCGCGGCATCATCGAGTGATAACTCAAGGTGTTCGGGAGCAATAAGGTTCGACACACGCAAGGCATCATCGAGATCATTGACCTGGATAAACAGCCCTCGCTCACGCAGGGACACCGCGACAATATCGCGTCGGGGCAAGGTCGGGAGAATCTCTAATGCAGCGGCTTCCACGGCATCGAGAAAGCCCGCATCGGGACTGATCAAAATCGCCTGTGCTGACTCGTCATGCTCGGCTTGTGAGAACAAATCCAAGGCGATCCAACGCGGGTCGGTTGCGCCATCACAAATCACGCAGATCTCGGAAGGACCAGCAATCATATCGATGGCCACTTGCCCAAACACTTGCCGCTTCGCTGCAGCCACATAGGCATTGCCTGGCCCGACGATTTTATCGACCGGCGCAATACTCTGTGTGCCATAGGCCAGTGCAGCGACCGCCTGCGCACCGCCCACGGCGTAGACCGCATCGACGCCAGCGATGTGTGCCGCCGCCAACACTGCAGGGTTGCGCACCCCCTCGGGAGTCGGGACCACCATCACCACCTGCTCGACTCCCGCAACCCGTGCGGGCAGTACGTTCATCAGCACCGACGAAGGATACGCGGCCAAGCCGCCAGGCACATACACCCCCACGTGTTCCAAGGCCGTGACTTGCTGCCCCAGGATCGTGCCATCGTCTTCTTGGTACTGCCAGCTCTCACCGCGTTGGTGCTCGTGATAGCGTCGAATGCGCCCGGCGGCTTGCTCCAGCGCCTCGCGCTGCGCTGCCGGTAGTTGTGCATACGCCGCATGCAGTGCGTCGCTGTCAATGCGCAGATCCGTGCCGCACTGAGGCTGCCAACGATCAAGCTCTGATGTCAACGCACACAGCGCCGCATCGCCCTCTTCTCGGACGCGGTCAATAATCTCCCCCACGCGAGCCTGCAGCGCCGTATCGGCTACGGCATCAAAGCGTGTCGCTGCGGCCAGACGCTGGGCAAAATCCCCATCAGAGCTACTCAGACGCGCTACGCCTAACTCTCTCATCGTAGCCCTCACTGCCCACGGCGCGCGAGCACCGCGTCGCTGAGCTGCGCCAACATGCGCTCGGTATCTTCCCACCCAATGCAGGCATCGGTGATCGACTGCCCAAACGTCAAGGCCTCGCCGGGTTTTACATCCTGGCGTCCTGCGACCAAGTGGCTTTCAATCATGACCCCAAAAATACGGGCATCACCGGCTTCAATCTGGCTCGCAACATCGCGACAGACATACGCCTGGCGCTGGTGTTTTTTGCGGCTGTTGGCATGGCTAAAGTCAATCATGACCCGCTCTGGCAGCCCTGCTTTCGCAAGTAGAGCAGCGGTGTCGTCCACGCTAGCGGCGTCATAGTTCACGTGGCTGCTGCCTCCGCGCAAAATCACATGGCAATCGCTATTTCCTTGGGTCTGAAAAATAGCGGAGCGCCCTGCCTTGGTCACCGACAAAAAGCGATGCGGGCGCACGGAAGAGCCAATGGCGTCAACAGCGATTTGCATGCCGCCAGAGGTCGCATTTTTAAAGCCGACCGGGCACGATAAGCCGCTAGCTAACTCGCGGTGAGACTGGCTCTCTGTGGTGCGCGCCCCAATCGCCCCCCAGCCCACCAGATCGGCGATGTACTGCGGGCTGATTAAGTCGAGATACTCTGTACCTGCCGGCACTCCCATCTCATTGAGGTCGCGCAACAGCGTGCGCGCCATGCGCAGGCCACGGTTGATATCGTAGCTATCATCCAGATCGGGGTCATTAATCAAGCCCTTCCACCCCACGGTCGTGCGGGGCTTTTCGAAGTACACGCGCATAATAATTTGCAGCGAATCTTGATAACGCTCGATAAGTGGCTGCAGCGTGCGGGCATACTCCAGCGCGGCTTGCGTGTCGTGAATGCTGCAAGGCCCCACGACAACGACTAAGCGATCATCCTCGCCCGCCAGCACACGGCGCACGCCTTGGCGCGCGCCTGTCACGACTGCTGACGCGGCATCAGAGACGGGAATTTCATCAATAACTTGCTGCGGGGTGCTCAGCTCTAGGGTATCGGTAATGCGAAGATCGTCAGTATTAGGCATGTTGTTCTCAAGTACAAAGGTCGCGAAGGCGCGCAATCAGCGGCGTTAAGCGACGGTGTTTAATTTTGCTCGCGGCTCGGTTGACAATTAAGCGCGAGCTAATATCGCAAATCGTTTCTAATTCAATCAGGCCATTGGCGCGCAAGGTCTCGCCCGTGTCGACAAGATCGACGATCACATCAGCCAAATCAACCAAGGGAGCCAGTTCCATCGCCCCATAGAGCTTGATCACGCTGACCTGCTGGCGACGCGCGGCGAAGTGCTGCTGGGCAATGTGTGGGTATTTCGTCGCAATCCGCAACGATGGCGCGCTCGGATCGCGACCGGGATAGCCCGCCACCACCAAACGACAGCGCGCGATCCCCATATCGACCGGCTCATAAACGCCATCTCCCCCGTGTTCGAGCAAGGTATCCTTGCCTACGATGCCAATATCTGCCGCGCCGTGCTGGACAAACACCGGCACATCAGTCGGGCGCGCGACAAACACTGACACCTGCGGGTCAGTGGTCTCGAGCAGCAGCTTACGCGTATGCTCTGGCGACTCTAAAAGCTCGATCCCACATTCGGCTAACAATGGCAGTGCATGCTGTTGAATCCGTCCCTTGGGGAGCGCTATGCGTATGCTCTGAGGAGCAACAGGCATCTCCACCAACAGCGGCTCCTGCGCCGCGGGGCTAGTGTCGGACGTCACGAGAATGCTGCCCTATCGTCTGTAATGCGTTCAATAAGGCCGCCGAGCTGACGAAATTTCTCTTCGATGCGCTCATAGCCGCGATCGATGTGAAACACCTCATCAACATAGGTCACACCGCGCGCCATCAATCCTGCGATCACCAAAGACGCTGATGCCCGCAAATCGGTCGCGACAACCGCCGCACCACTGAGATGCGACACGCCGCGAATAATCGCAGTATTCCCTTGTACATTGACATTCGCACCCATGCGCTGCAGCTCGCTGATGTGCATAAAGCGATTTTCAAATACCGTCTCT
>CAKZUS010000121.1 GCA_937921805.1 uncultured Granulosicoccaceae bacterium | reverse complement strand
CTAGCGATGAGGCAGGACTCGCAGTCACCGCCGCCTATCGCGTCGCTATCGCAGCCGCCGTGGCCGTGTTAGAAGACGTGGGAGAAGCGGCCGGTAGCGGAGATCTTGACGATCTATTAGAAACGCTGTCTCACGATCTTCTCGATGGAGACATTGACGGCGAAGTAAACGTCCAAGAATTGCAGCTCGGCGATGACGTCAGCGCTCAAGAGCTGGCGCAGATTGCCCAAGATCTAGATGCCCCCGCGCAGGACGTCAGCGCCCAAGCCGCCGAGGCGTTTCAGCAGCCGGTGTCTAGCCTCGTTACCACTGCCGCCATCCAAGCGGCGATGCACGCTGAAGCCCAAGCGGCCGCAAACCTGGACGGCAGCAGCATCAGCCCAGCAATAGATTCGATTACTGCCCACATTGCAGACACAGTAGAAACCAGCAAAGACCTCAAAGCGGCCATCGATGCAGACCACGACAACGACGGCTATGGAAACCTCATTGATGCGTTTCCTGACAACGCCGCCGAGTGGGAAGACACCGATAGCGACAATATTGGCAACAATGCCGACCTGGATGATGATGATGACGGCGTAAGCGATACGGCGGATGCCTTCCCACTGGACGACAGCGAGTGGAGCGATACCGACAAGGACGGCATCGGCAACAATGCTGATCTTGACGACGACGGTGATGGCACCCCGGATACCAGCGACGACGCTCCGCTAGACCCCTCTGATGTGAAAGATTTTGATGGCGATGGTATCGGCGATGCGTCGGACGACGACGACGACAATGACGGTACCCCTGACGCCAACGACGCCTTCCCTTTCGACGCGCTGGAGTCTATTGACACCGACCGCGATGGCGTGGGGAACAACGCCGATTTGGATGATGATAACGACGGCATCAGCGACGCACAGGATTTGGATCCGCTCCAAGCTGTCGGCGCGATGCAACTCGACACTACGCACTGGAACAATGCACTATGGAACTAACAACACGCCTCAGCGCACTGGCAACCATCGCGCTGTTGTCAGGCACTGCCCACTCAGCTGTGCCTCATGTTTTCAGCGCCGGAGGCCTGGCTAAGGCCTCTGAAGTCAATGATAATTTTGACAATCTGGATGCGCGCATTGAGAGCATTCTTGAGATCGGCCGACATGGCCATCTCACCGAAGTCAATGCCGACTGCGACGCCGACGCGGGCGCGCTCAAAGCGGCATTGGCAGACTTGCCAATCGCTGGCAATGCTGTCATTCACTTCTCTGGCGCCTGCGAAGGTCCCATCACGCTCGCCCGAGACAACACCCGACTGCAGGGCAGCGATGGCAGCAGTATTGTTGCCGGCGATGACGCGATCCCCGCCGAGCCTTTCGGTCCTGATGATGGCTTTGAGATGAGCCAGCGCTATGTCGTAGATGCGCGCGCTTCAAACCTCAGCCTCGGCAATACCCGCATTATCGCGCAAGACAGCAAGCGCGCATTGCGTGTGGCGTATACCTCGATGCTCTTTCTCGAAGGCCATGTCGTGCTCGATGCCAGTGCCTCGACTGATGACTGGCACGCGGTAGCGGTGGCGAACAACGCCATGTTGGGGGCTTCTTATCTCGATGAAGAACTCGGTATCGAAGGCTCGCTGCTGGTCAAAGGCAACGCCCAGAGTCGTGTTATCGACGTGCGTAACAATAGCCATTTCTCCATCTGGGGTGGGCCGCTGACCATCGAAGCAGGCAGCGCCGATGGGCTATTTTGCTGGCAATCAGGCACCTGTAGCATCCGTTCCAATATCGTTCATCTGTCAACTACGGCCGAGGCAGAGTATGGCCTGCGCTTCGGGGGGGGAAAATCCAATCTCAGCGCCGAAACGGTGGATGTGCATGGATTCGAACGCGCCCTCGCCATCTACAACAACGGCTCACTGTGGAGTGGCGACTCCAACTGGAACACTGACGGCGACATTGAGGTCAGCGGCAACTCCACATTGCAGTTCCGAGGCAATGACGACGACGACGCTTCGCGTACCATCATCGCCCAACGTATCCAAGCCCACAGCGGCAGCGAGCTAGAGATAGAAGGCTATGCGAGCGTCAGCGCTAGCGACGCCACCGACCCTGACAATGCCCGCATTCAGGCAGGACGCGGTAGCTTGGTGACCCTGCGCGATATCGACAGTATCAACGCCGCGCGTGTGCAGGCCTATCACAACGCCTCATTGGAGCTAGAAAATATCGCCGAACTGAATGCACAAAGAGTCCATGTCGGCGAAAACAGCTCCGCAGCGATTCGTGATGTGATCGCCACAATCACTGAGCAAACGGGAGTGTCCAATAGTTCTCAAGTAGAGATTCGCGACAGCAATACAGCGACCGATGGCGAAGCAGACGGAGTCAGCGAAACACAGTGGAGCACGGCTGAACTGTATGTGGGCGATGCGTCAGCGCTGGAAATACGCGCTGATGCGCTCGTCGTTGCCGGTCATATCAGTGTGCATCAGGCCTCGTCACTGCGATTTGACCAAGCCCAGCTCCAGCTCAATGCAGCACTCCAACTAGACGCAATGCCCTATTCGACCCTCCTTGCCGCGCGCGCCAACTCGGCACTGCGCATTGAAGACTCTGTCGTGCAAGTGCTCAATGCAGCCGATACGTTTACGGAGACGTTCTCGGGGGAAAATGGCGAGCAAAACATTGCGATCAACGGCCGCTTACAAGTCGAGGACAATGCCACACTCAACATCGACAACAGCACTGTGGAGCTTGATTTTATCGACGTACACAGCGGCGCTGTGGCACGAGTAGAAGGCATAGTATTCCCCTGGACTCGGGCTTCGAGCCATTCGCTGGTCAACTACAACAATTACGACCAACACCTCGCTCTTACTGGCCACTTTGAAGCAGACGTATGGCAGCGCTCAGATATCCGCTTTGGCGGGCTATTCACGCTCAGCACCCCACAAATCAAAGCGTATACCTCTGAGAACTCCAGCATCGCGGTCTCGCTCAAAGAAGGTTCTACCGGCACGTTGAATCTGTCGTGTGTGGATGCCGACAACGCCGGTGAATATGTGGTGGACGCCGCCAGCACTGATCGTTACGAGCGCTGCGAAAACGACTAAAAGCAACAACTAGCGTTTGAAGCGCAAACGCCACTCCCTGCGTAGCCGCGTTCGGCGCTGCGCAGGGGCCTCGCGCCAAAAGCGAGGCTCTAGTCGGCACAATGCCAACACATACCGCCGCTGACGCCGCCGCAAGCGGCGTTTTTTGTGCCGCCAACTGCGGGCGCGGCGATAGCGCAGCACCTCTGAGGCACCGCTATACCCTTGATGCTCAATACGCTGCTGCAAAAACCTCTGCACACGACGCCCAGCATAAAAACACACTAGCTTCGGGCGGCGCATCAAACGTCCTTGAATCCAGGCATCCAAGCTAACGGCGAGTCGCTGCAACCACGAGAATACCTGCCATAGCGCCGCGCCCAGCCACGGCAGTTTGCGCAGGAGGTTGCCAAGTTGGGCGAGGATAATATATTCGAAGACGTAGATCAGCCAGTGGGTGAACTCGACCATCACGCCAAATAGCCACGGCAAGGTGTGCAGCATAGCGAGCTTGATCAAGGACATCAGCTTGTTCAAGACCATGCTTTTGAGCAGAGTCCAGGCAAAGGCCAGTAGCTGCATCAGTTGCAAGGCCGCCGCCAACGCCAGCAGCGGCGCGCAGAGTATCCACCACAGCGAAGACAGGCGCCGAGATAGCAACCACGCCCAGGCCATCGCATCGCGCCTAAAAGGCCGCCAGAAATATTGCATCACCGGTGCCATGAGCAAATCTTCGATCAGAAATCGTCGCGCGACACCAATCGTGACCAACACTAAGGCTTTGCCAAGCGTCAGGGTATGAATAAAGTGCTGTACCCAAGCCGCCAAAGACTGATATAGCTCGATGCCCCAGCGCCAGAGAGCCTGCCCCTGTAGCGCAAACCAGGTCAATACAGCATCGCCAAAGCGCCACCAAAGCCACACTAGCACTGCGCTTTGCACGGCGCCAATCAGTGCGAGAAGATGGCGCCTACGCACCCGAATGAGGCGTAGGCGACCAGCAGGGCCACGCTAGTTTGTATCCACATCGTCTACAGCCACTTGGCCGGTAAAGCGCCGCCACAGTTTGGACCAAAACGAGCCAATGCTCAGTACCACCGCGACAATCCCCTGCCCCCAGGTGAAAAGCTCAGAGATCGAGTCGATATTGATCAGCGTCAAAGTGTGCAAGAACCACACAATGACCGCGAATAAGACGAGCGACGCCACGGTACCTATCAGCCCTTTGGCCTGTTTAGTGGCGTAAATAAGTAGCCCCCAAGCCAGAATCAGCAACAGTCCCAGCAAGATCTTGCCAGCCCCTGCAGGACTATTGAGAACAAACTCTGTGTTGAGCAGCCAGCCGACATAGCTAAAATCGGAGAAAGTGTTGTAGGTGAGGTAGATCAGGGCAAAAATCCCGAAAACACGCAACGCAATCCAGAGCACGAGGATTTCCTTATAGTAAAGAGCACATTGTGCCATCTGTGTAAATATGCCGCACGATCCGAGCCAGCACCAAAACACAAGGCAATCGGCAGGCATTCGGGAGGCAACCGGGCGGAAAAGAGCACAAGCTTGTAGCTGCTGATTTATATATTCTAAATTCATATAATCTTAGACATTCAGCTTCTATAAAAGCTATCCCTCATTTATGCGTACGCAGTCAGGAGTGATCATGAAACAAGCAGACGTCAAAGGTTTTTTCGACGCTCAGACCCACACCATCAGCTATGTTGTTTCGGACCCTGCGAGCAAAGCCTGCGCGGTCGTAGACTCTTTGCTCGATTACGACGCCGCCTCTGGGCGCACCAGTACGGACTCTGCCGATGCCCTAATCGCCTACATCCAGGCGCACCAGTTCACGCTGCAGTGGATTATCGACACCCATATTCATGCTGACCACCTTACGGCAGCCCATTACGTCAAGAGCCAGCTCGGTGGGCAAACCGTAATAGGTGATCACATTGGGGCCGTGCAACAGGTCTTTGGCGAGATCTTCAACGCCGAGGCCAGCTTCCACACCGACGGGCGTCAATTTGATCTCGTGTTCTCTGACCAGAGCGCATATCACTTAGGGGAAATCGAGTGCCGCGTGTTGCACACGCCAGGGCATACCCCCGCCTGCACCAGCCATGTCATCGGCGATGCCGTATTTGTTGGCGACACCCTGTTTATGCCCGACTTTGGTACGGCGCGTTGTGACTTCCCCGGTGGCGATGCGGGGCAGCTCTACGATTCCATTCAAAAGCTGTTTGCCCTCGACGATGCTACGCGCGTGTTTCTCTGCCATGACTATTTGCCCCCAGGCCGTCAGAGCTTCGCGTGGGAGACCACCATCGGCGAGCAACGCCAGCACAATATTCATGTCGCTCACAACACCAGTCGCGAGGATTTCGTCGCCCTGCGCAGCCAGCGTGACGCCCAACTGGCCATGCCCGCTTTAATCCTGCCATCGGTCCAAATCAATATCCGCGCAGGCCAAATGCCCCCAGCTGAAGATAACGGTACTCACTACATCAAAATTCCACTGAATGCTATTTAGAGCTTATTTATTTTTTTGAGGCCAATACCAACACCAGCCCCGGCGTCGTAGCATGATAGCGTCATTTTTCTAGGTCGAATCGAGACCGTTTTTGGTCACACTCGAACTACGTTACGCTGCTCTGACGGGTCAAGGTACTGTCATTGCTGTAACCAAAGAGTGAGAACGTGAAAACACATGCGCAAGCGGTTGTCATCGGCGGGGGCCTTATCGGCTGCTCGATTTTGTATCACCTGACCAAACTCGGTTGGCGCGATGTTGTGCTACTGGAGCGCAATGAGCTGACCTCGGGCTCGACGTGGCACGCCGCCGCCAATATCCACGGCTTGCATGACAACAGCAATATTTCTCGTTTGCAGTACTACACCATGGCACTGTATGCCGAGCTAGAAAAAGAAACAGGACAAAGCTGCGGCATTCAGCACACCGGATCCATTTATCTGGCCCAGACATCGGACCGCGAGCATCAGCTGCGCATTCAAGAGGCCAAAGCCAAGTACTTCAATGCTGACTTTTATGAGATAGGCCTTAATGAGGTCAAAGAGCGTCATCCGCTAGTCAATCTCGATGGCATTCGCTGCGCGATGTTTGAGCCGCTCGGCGGCTATGTCGACCCACAAGGCACGACCAATGCCTATGCACTGGGTGCCAAAAACAATGGCGGAGAGATTTATCGCTTTACCCCAGTGCTAGAGACCAACCAGACCCCCAACGGGGAATGGGACGTGGTAACGGACAAGGGCACGATTCATACCCAAGTGGTGATCAATGCAGCGGGGCTATGGGGGCGTGAGGTCGCCGCCTTGGCGGGGCTAGAGCTGCCGCTGATGCCGATGGAGCACATGTACTTTGTGACCGAAAGCATCCCCGAAATTGCCGCGATGACATCGAAACTGCCCTCCATCGCCGACCGAGACGGCGAGTACTATCTACGCCAAGAAGGCGATGGGCTATTGGTCGGGGCCTATGAGCGAGATGGTCGTTTCTGGGCAGAACACGGCACGCCGCTAGACTTTGGTCACGACCTGCTGCCCGATGATCTGGAGCGCATTGAGCAAAACATCATGAATGCCTGCGACCGCATCCCTGCGCTGGGAGCCGCTGGTATCAAGCGCGTCGTGAATGGCCCCATGATCTGGACACCAGACTCCTCGGCCCTCTACGGCCCGGTCCCCGAGCTTAAAAACTACTGGTGTTGCAATGGCATCATCCCAGGCTACAGCCAATCGGGCGGTTTAGGCTCGCAGCTGGCGCAGTGGATTGTCGAGGGCGAGCCAGAGCTAGATATGTTCCCCTGGGACTTGGCACGGTTTGGAAAATGGGCCAACAAACCCTTTACCAAAGCACGGGCCTTAGACTGCTACGCCAATCGGTTTAAGATTCATTTCCCCTTCGAAGAACGTGAAGCCGGGCGACCACTACGTACTCGACCGATTTATGAAAAACAAAAACAACTAGGCGCTGTTTTCGGATTGAACTATGGATGGGAACACCCTCTGTGGTTCGCACCAGCAGGTATGGAGCCAGTAGAAACCTATGGTTTTGAGCGCCAGAACTGGTTCGATGTCGTCAAGCAAGAGTGCGAGACGCTACGCTCTGGCGTTGGGATCATCGATGTCTCCAACTTTGGTAAATACGAGATCCAAGGCGCAGGCGCCGGAGACTGGCTCGATCGCGTCGTCGCCAATAAAGTCCCCCGCATCAACGGGCGCTCTTGCCTCACCCCGCTTCTGGGCGTGCGCGGCGGTATCGCTGGCGACTTCACGATCACGCAACTGAGCGAAGACCACTACCTGATGGTCGGATCGGGCATGGCAGAGCGCTACCACCAACGCTACTTCAATGCCGTCGAACGCCCTGACAGCGTGAGTTTCACTGGCCTGACAGAAGCCTGGGCCGGGTTTAACGTGGCGGGCCCAAAAGCCAGAGTGTTGATCCAGTCGCTGTGCGAGGCTGATATCAGCCACGACAGTATCCGCTTTATGCGCTCGATGCGCACGCGCGTAGCCGGCATTGAGGTCGTGATGCTACGCGTCTCGTTTACGGGGGATCTGGGCTTTGAGCTCTACACCGAAGAGGCGCATCA
>CAKZUS010000120.1 GCA_937921805.1 uncultured Granulosicoccaceae bacterium | reverse complement strand
GGGCAGGTTCTGGTCGCTGATCTGCTCGGGATCTTGCACACAAGCGGCGAGCGTTTCGCGCGACTGGGGGCCGGCTACGGCGCAGCCCGCCCATTGCTCAGAGACCGAGGTGACATGGACTTTGAGGTCCGGCCAGCGGGTTTGTAGCAGCTCTTCGAGAAACACCATCACCTTGGCGGCATGAGCCGTGGTGGTGGTCATAAAGTATTCGTGCTCAGACAAGCGCCAGGTGGTGCCGTCGTCCATCACAAAGCCATCGTCGCGCAGCATAATGCCGTAGCGGGCCTTGCCAACGGGCAGCTTGGCGAAGGGGTTGGTGTAGACGCGATGGAGAAACTCGGTCGCGTCGGGTCCTTGGATAGCAATTTTTCCCAGAGAGGTCACATCGCACAGCCCCACGCTGCGGCGCACGGTAGCGGCTTCGCGCTCGTAGGCTTCTTTGATGGTCTCGCCATCGCGCGCAAAATACCACGGTCGATGCCACAAGCCCGCCATGGTCATGGTGGCGCCGTGGCGAAGATTCCAGTCGTGCAAGGCCGTGCGGCGCAAGGCGCGAAAATGCTTGTCTACATTGCGCCCGCGTAGCGCGCCGATAGAGACGGGCGTATAGGGCGGGCGGAAGGTGGTGGTTCCGACTTCGGGAATGTCTTTGCCCAGGGCTTCCGCCATCAGCGCCAGGCCTATGATATTGCCCATTTTGCCGCCATCGGTCGCCATGCCCAATGTCGTGTAGCGCTTGAGGTGCTCCACCGAGACATAGCCCTCTTGATGAGCCAAACGCACATCATCAGCGGTCACATCGTGCTGCGGATCAATAAAGCACTTGAGCGTCTCGCCCGTGACGCGTACTTCGTATACCGGCAAGATGGGGTTGTCGACGGGGAGAGGCGTGATCGAGTTGGGAGTCGCTGGTACGGCATTCGATAAGGCTGCACCGAGATTGTGGGCGGCATGCTCGGCAACACTCGCTCCCGAATCAATACAGCCCAAAGTGTCCCAGATGCCAGCGGCGGCGCCGGCCATAAAGACGGGTTCGTTGATCTCAGGGGCCATAAAACAGGCCTGCTCAGCATTCCAGGTGGGGCGTGCGCCCCGGTGCGAGAGCAGGTTGACGACTGGTGACCAGCCGCCGGAGACCAGCACGAGATCGGTGTCGAGTGTCTCGGCACGCTGCCAGTGTCCAGGCGTGCCTTGGGCCAGTTCGAGCTGTTGCACAGCGCCCTTGCCCTGCGCGCGCATCGGCACTCTGCCGCAGCGCAGTGTGATACCCAAATCGCGCGCACGTGTCGTGGCAGTGCCGGAGACCTTCTGGCGGGCATCGAGCAGGGTGACGTTGGCGCCCGCTTGCTGCAGATCGATAGCGCCTTGGTACGCGGAGTCATTATTGGTGGCAATACAGATATTTTGCCCTGCCAGTACGCCATAGCGGTGGAGATAAGCGCGTCCCGCCGAAGCGTTCATGATGCCGGGCTTGTCGTTATTGCCAAAAGCGATATGCCGCTCCATCGCCCCTGTGGCGAGGATGGTTTGCTGGGCGCGCAGCATCCAAAAACGCTGCCGTGGCGTATGCGCGAGGGTGTCGGGGGGCAGATGGTCTGTCACGCGCTCCAATAGGCCCGCGACACCATTGTCATACAAGCCAAAAGCGGTAGTCCGTGTCATCACCCGCACGCTTGATGCGGCGAGCGCGTCGAGTAAGGGGGGCAAATTAGGGTCTGCCTCCGACTGGCTGAGTAAATCCCCGCCTAGCGCCGCCTCTTGCTCGACGAGCACCACGTCTAGCCCCGCTTGAGCCGCCGTTGTTGCAGCGGCGATACCCGCCGCGCCCCCTCCGACGACCAAGACATCGCAAAACCCGTGCACATGATCGTAGACATCGGGGTCGGGCGCGCGCGATGCTTCGCCCATTCCCGCGGCTTTGCGAATGATTTTCTCGTACTGCATCCACAGGCCCGTGCCTTTGCCCCACTCAAAAGGGGGCAGACCCATAAACGTCTTATAGTAAAAACCTGCCGAGAAGAAGCGCCCAAAAAGGCTATTGATAGCGCCGATGTCACGGCGCACATTGGGCCAAGCATTTTGGCCAAATGCCTCTAAACCTGCATACAGCTCTTGAGTGGTGGCCTTGACGTTAGGGTCGCGACGATCTCCGCTGCCGATCGTTACTATTGCGCCGGATTCTTCGACCCCCGCCGACATGATGCCGCGCGGGCGATGGTACTTGAAGCTACGCGCGAGAATTTTTTCGTTGTTCGCCATCAAGGCCGAGGCGAGCGTATCGCCCTGGAATCCTTGCATGGGCATGTTGTCCCACTGGAAATCCAGCGGCTGAGATCGGTCGATTCGACCGCCTTCGGGTAGGCGCGTAGCGGTCATTGCTCGCTCTCCAGTGCCGCTGCCATGCCAGGGTGGGCGGGTCGAACAGATTGGATGGCGTGCGTCATCGTGTCACGCTCGACGATCAGCCACATGCGACACGCACTGGCGTGGTGCCAGGTTTCGATCTGCATGCCACGGAGGTTCTCGCGCAAAAACACGGCCTCGTGCCAAGCCGCCTGTGGGGCGTCCAGGGCAGGGTACTGCACAGAGGCATCGCCGCCGTAGGTGAACTCGCTGTGGTCACGCTCGCCACAAAAAGGGCAGTGGATTCGGATCATGAATATCTCCTAGCCGTGCAACTTCGGGTCTGGCCCTGCGCCGCGTTCATCGAGCATGATGCCTTGCTCAAATCGCTGTAAATTCATCGCCTCGATCACCGCATGCGGGCGGTCATTGGCGATCAGGTCTGCGAAATACCAACCCGAGGCGGGGCTGGCTTTAAAGCCGCCATAATTCCAGCCTGCATTGAGGTACAGATTGCTGAGAGGGGTTTTGCACAAAAACGCCGTACCGTCCATGGACATGTCCATCACCCCAGCCCAGTGGCGCAGCAAACGCACCCGTCCCAAACACGGCAGAATCGACGTTGCCGCTTCGCACACATCCTGCACAATCGGCAGGTTGCCGCGTTGGGCGTAGGACTTGTACCAATCAATATCACCGCCGAAAACCATCCCGCCTTTATCAGACTGGGAGATATAAAAATGCGCACCGCCCACGCCAAACACGACCACTTGATCAAGCAAAGGCTTGAGCGGCTCCGAGACAAAAGCTTGTAACTTGTGCGACTCGATGGGCAGCTTACCCAGCCCCGCCATCTGCCAGAGGCGCGAAGTGTTACCCGCGACGGCAAAGCCGACTTTGCGCGCCTTGATTACGCCGCGAGATGTCTGTAGGGCCGTGACCTGGCCGTCTTCGCGGTCCACGCTGGTGACTTCGCAGTTTTGCAGGATATCGACACCGAGCTGGTCTGCAGCGCGGGCATAGCCCCAAGCTACCGCGTCGTGGCGCGCAGTGCCTGCGCGGCGCTGCACAGCGGCCCCTTCGATAGGAAAGCGGGCATTGTCGTAGTTGAGATGGGGAATCTCGGATTTGAGCTTCTCCAGCGACCACAGCTCCCCATCCGAACCGGTCAAACGCATGGTGTTATAGCGTCGTGCGGCAGCGTCACGCGCGGCGGGGCTGTGCAGCAAGGACACGTGCGAGCGCTGGCTAAACATCACGTTGTAGTTCAGCTCGTGGCTCAGCTCCTCCCACAGTTTGAGCGAATGCTCGTAGAAGTGACGGTTGCCAGGCATAAAATAGTTGGAACGTACAATCGTCGTATTGCGCCCTGCGTTACCGCCGCCCAGCCATCCCTTCTCAACCACAGCGATATTCTTCTGGCCGTGGTTTTTAGCCAGATAGTACGCCGTAGCGAGCCCATGCAGCCCACCGCCGACAATCACCACATCGTAGGCGGGACGAGGTTCTGGGTCGCGCCATGCGCGCTCCCAGCCTTGTTGGCCGCTGAGGCCATTTTTGAATACGCTCCAAGCGGAGTAGCGAGCCATGCTGAGCCT
>CAKZUS010000119.1 GCA_937921805.1 uncultured Granulosicoccaceae bacterium | reverse complement strand
AGCGTGGGCTGGTTTGGCGACTATGCGCACTGCATTGGAGAGCATTTCTCTGATCGTGTGAAAAACTGGTTTACGCTCAACGAGCCGCAGTGCTTTCTGGGCCTTGGGCACCACTCTGCACAGCACGCGCCGGGTCTCAAGATGAGCTTTGAGAAAGTGCTGCAAGCCTCGCATCACGCACTGCTTGCTCACGGCACCGCCGTGCAGGCTTTGCGCGCCACCGCTAAGCAGCCCATTAAAATTGGTGCCGCGCCCGTGGGTCTCGTGACTTATCCCACCAGCGATGACCCGAAATTGGTCGAAGCGGCCCGAGCGGCGACTTTCTCGGTGACCAATATCGATTGCTTTAGCAATACTTGGTTCGCTGATCCGATGATTCTGGGGCATTACCCTGAAGACGGCTTAGCGCTGTTTGAACAATACCTGCCCGAGATCCAAGACGGCGATATGGCCACTATCTGCCAGCCATTGGACATGTACGCCGCCAATATCTACTCCGGTACACCTATCGAATTTAATGACAGCGGTGACGTAGAAGTTGTGAATCTGGTGGGCTGTGGGCGCACCACGATGGAGTGGAACGTAACGCCGGAGTGCTTGTACTGGGGGCCAAAGTTTTTATACGAGCGCTACGGGCTGCCTATTGTCGTCACAGAGAACGGTCTAGCGAGCTGTGATTGGGTCCATGTCGATGGTTCCGTCTCCGACGGGGGGCGCATCGACTTTGTACGCAGACACTTGTTGGCACTGCGACGTGCGGCCAGTGATGGCGTCGATGTCGATGGGTATTTCTACTGGTCGATCATGGATAACTTCGAGTGGGAACGCGGCTATCAGCAGCGATTTGGTTTGGTGCACGTGGATTTTGACACGCAAGTGCGCACACCAAAGCAGTCTGCCTATTGGTATCGCGACATCATCCAAAGTAAAGGAAACCTATTATGAAACGAGCACAAGACCTGCCTGTCTTTTGCCCCAATAAAGGCCTGCGAGCGGCTGTAGCGCTTGCTGCGCTGGCGGTGGCGCCAGTGCAGGCCCAGGCCCAGACCATTGAAGCCAGTGTTGGCTCAGGGTGGCAACTGCAATGGAACGATGAGTTCGACCAAGCCGACGTGGACCCAACGAAATGGGGCTGGGAGAGCAACTGTTGGGGCGGCGGCAATAACGAGCTGCAGTGCTATACCGATCGCAAGAAAAACTCCTTTATCGAAGACGGCAAGCTGATTATTCGCGCGCACAAGGAAACCTACTTTGGCTCCTCAGAGCTAAAAGAAGTCAATCCCGATGCGGAGAAAAAATATTTGCCCTACACCTCTGCGCGTCTGCGTACCCTGAATAAGGGCGACTGGACCTACGGGCGCTTTGAGATACGGGCTAAGCTGCCTGCCGGACAAGGTATGTGGCCGGCAATATGGATGCTTCCTAGTGACCAGCGTTACGGCGGTTGGGCCGCTGGTGGCGAGATTGATATTGTCGAAGGCGTGAGCATGGATCCCGCCGATCCGAACAAAGTGGTCTATGGCACCTTGCACTATGGCGCGCAGTGGCCGGGTAATGTGCATTCGGGCGAAGGCTATACCTTTCAAGACGGCAAAGACCCGACCACGGGCTTTCACACCTACGCGATAGAGTGGGGGGATGATGAGATTCGGTGGTATATCGACGAGACCCATTTCGCCACACAGCGCGCCAGTGGCTGGTATTCGCATGCCAAAGACAGCGCAGGCGTGAAGCGCGAAGTAGGAGGATCGGCGCCGTTTGATCAGCCGTTTCACTTATTGCTCAACCTCGCTGTAGGCGGCAATTGGCCCGGTTCACCGGATGATAGCGTTGAGTTTCCTAAGCAAATGGAAGTGGATTTTGTGCGGGTGTTTAGCTGTCCTGACAGTCCCGAGAGCTTGAGTAGCTGTGCAAGCATCAGCGAGCTGGCGACAGTGAACGTGGGCAAAAAAGCGCCACGGCTGATCAACGCCATCGACTTTGATCCCGACTTTATTAAAGCGCAAGTCGTGGACGTGTTTGCAGATGAGTCTATCGCCCCGTTCCAAGAGAACTACTTCTCCAACGACGGATCCGTCGACATCGAAACCATCGCAGTCGAAGGCCGTGGCAATGTTGCACAGGTGACGTTCAACACCAACCAGGGGGGAGCCTATTGGCAAGGCACGGAAGGATTTGATTTCGGCGACTTTAAAGCCTTAGAGTTCGACCTGCGAGTGGTCAGTGATCCCCGTGCATCAGGTGGAATGATGTTCAAAGTCGACTGCCAATATCCGTGCAGCACGGGCGATGTGCCTCTTGAGACGGCCCCCGTCGGCGAGTGGCGTGCGATGCGCTTTGAATTCAGTGAGCTAGTGCGCCGCGCCGGATCCACTTTGGACATCCGCAATATTGATACACCCTTGGTGATTCTTCCCACCTGGGATAATCAGCAAGGCGTGGTATTGCAGATTGATAATCTGCGTATCGTCCGTTAGCTCTGCGCGCACTAGTTCGGCCTAAGCGCGTCGCCAACAGCGGCGGGTGTATTGCCCCCAGTGCCCTGGTGAGCTTTTCGCACCAGGCGCTGGGCGCTCAGCCCTAGGCAAGCTGTACCGGCAACAGGCCTGACCCGTCTCTCCCAGTCAGGCTTTTGCTTGTTTTGAGATAAAATTTCCGATGTGGTTTTCGCTATAGAGATATTCGGACATGAGTGCAGTGCGTATCGGCATCGTTGGGGTGGGTTTAGTCGGTAAGCGACATCTCGATGCGATGGCGCAGGTCGCCCTTGTTGATATAGCGGGAGTGGTCGAGCACAGCGCTGACAGTGCGGCGTATGCACGCGAGCGCGGTATTGATGTATACCCGTCCATCGACGCGATGCTCGACAAGGGGCGAATTGATGGCGTGATTATCGCCACTCCTACGCCCTTGCACGTCGAGCAAGCGCTGTGCTGCATTGCCCATCACTGTCCGGTTTTGGTCGAAAAGCCCATTGCGACTCGCTCAGAAGATGCCGCCCGATTGGTACAGCAGGCCGAACAGGCCGACGTGGCGCTATTGGTGGGGCATCACCGCCGCTACAACCCGATTATTGAACGGGCGCACCGCATCATCCAGGACGGCCAGCTTGGCATCGTGCGAGGCGTGCAGGCGACGTGTTGGTTCTACAAACCTGATGCGTACTTCGACGCCGCACCGTGGCGCAAGCGCCAAGGCGCAGGGCCTATTTCGGTCAACTTGGTGCACGACATTGACCTGATCCGCCATCTGGTGGGCGAAGTTGTGTCGGTGCAGGCGCAGGCCACGCCGTCCTTGCGCGGGTTTGAGAATGAAGACATTGCCGCCGCAGTGCTGAAATTCGAAAGCGGCGCGATTGGCACCATTACCGTCTCCGACGCCATTGCCGCGCCCTGGAGCTGGGAGCATACAGCAGGGGAATATCCGGTGTACCCCGTGACGACGCAGAGCTGCTACCTCATCGGCGGCAGCGAAGGTTCCTTGTCGGTGCCAGACCTGCGGCTATGGAGCCACCAAGGAGGGCCGCCAGACTGGTGGTCGCCGATCTCTGCAACATCTCAAATACGCGCCAGCGCGGATCCTTTGGTGAATCAAATACAGCACTTCGCGCAGGTCATTCGCGGCGATGCGACACCCAGGGTCTCTGGGCGTGAAGGCTTGCGCACGCTGCAGGTGGTCGAGGCGATTCAACACTCCGCTCAGTCTGGCGAGAGAATCGTCTTGCCAGGAGTCGCTGAATAAGGGCTTTGCGCGCTGGCTTGCGGCCCTCTAGGCATACTGAAGCACTCGGTGTAGTCTCTACTCTAAACACCATAAGATGGCGGAGAGAGCGATGCTGAGCGAAGATCGAAACGCTTATTTGGACTATGCAGCGGCCCAGCGGCATCCTGGCGGGATGGCTGAGGCGGCGCAGGCGTTTTTCTCGCCATCGGCCCAAATCAATGTCGTACATCCTTTTAATCTCTGTGATGGCAGTGAGGCCTATGTCGAGCGCGTCGTTGCGCCTCTGCACAAGGCGTTTACCGGCCTCTACCGGCGTGACGATATCGTGATGTGCGGCGAGTTTGCGCAGCAGTCATGGGTGAGCGCGACAGGCTACTATGCGGGACACTTTGGTGATGACTGGATCGGCCTCTCTGCGCCAGGGCAGCTATGCTTTCTGCGCTTTGGCGAGTTCCATCGCATGGAAGCCGGACGCGCCGTCGAGAGCTATCTCTTTTTGGACATCCCAGAGCTGATGGTGTCGATAGGGTGCTGGCCCATCTCAGTCGGCCCGGGCCTCTCGCGGGGATACACTGGCATGATCCCTGGGCCAGCGAGTCACGATGGCGTGATACGGACCGACCAAGACGCTGCACAAGGGCAGAGAAGCCTCGATATGGTGACGCAGATGCTAGCAAGCCTCGCGACTGAAGACGAGGCGTGGCGCCCCTACTGGCACGACAACATGATGTGGTACGGTCCCGGCGCGTTTGGCTCGTTTATCGGTGTTGATCAATTCGCCACTTTCCAAGTGCCTTTTGAAGGGCAGTTTGAAGGCTGGTCGGGCGGCTCCAGCGGCAATGGCATTACCCAGCACTTCACTCGCTATGGCGAAGGCCATTATGTGTGTTCGGGAGGATGGCCATCGGTGACGGGGGTGAATGTGCAATCCTTCCTCGGTCAGCCCCCAAGCGGCGAGCGTGTGGTCATGCGCGTCTGCGACTGGTGGCGGCGTGAGGGCGATGTACTGGTCGAAAACTGGGTGTTTGTCGATGTGCCGCATGTGCTGCTGCAACTGGGCTGTGATGTGCTCCCAGAGCAGTCATAGCGTGCTCGCACGAGTGGGAGCGACTGGCTAATAGCCTCGGAGAGTGCTGCTCTATGTGCTCTCTGGTTGCGGTACGAGAAGCTTAGCGATACATGCTCTCATTCACGTAAAAGACCTGATCTCTCTCATGAATACCGACGGTGATAATAGTCTCGCCTTTCTCGAACACACCGCGCCACACATAGCGAACACAGTGAGGGTAGCGATCGGGGGAATCCATACCGACACCCCCATACGCGCCAACTTAAGGGGTAAGCCGTTGAAAAGCCTCAGCAATCATGGAAGTGGCCGCCACATAGGATGACTAAAACCATTAAGGTGTCCTATGCAGCAGCCACTCCCATTAGATA
>CAKZUS010000118.1 GCA_937921805.1 uncultured Granulosicoccaceae bacterium | reverse complement strand
AATGACGGGTTGATTTTTCGCTCTTAAAACCCCAGTTACCGCTGAGTCCCTTACATTTGGAGAACCCCTTTGTCTGCCAAGTCTGAAGAGCAGCTCGTCGAGTCCTCGGAGTCGGTTGTGGAGCCTGCACCGGAGTCCGCTACCGAGCAGCCCGCTGATGCCGTGGCCGCTGAGTCGGCTGAGCTCGATACCGAGTCGCCCGAACACACTATTGCGGCGTTGCAAGAGCAGCTAGCTGCTGCAGAGCAAACGGCTGCCGAAGCGCGCGATCGCGCCGTGCGTGCTGTTGCCGAGATGGATAATTTCCGAAAGCGCGCCGAGCGCGATGTGGCGAACGCACACAAATTCTCACTGGAGAAGATCGCGAACGAGATCTTGCCCCTGCGCGACAGCATGGAGCTGGGTCTGGATGCGGCGAGCAAAGAGGGCGCCGATATAGAAACCATTCGCGAAGGCAATGCCCTGACGCTGCAAATGATGTCGAGCTTGATGGAAAAATTCCAGATCGAGCCGGTCAATCCTGTCGATCAGGCATTTGATCCGGCGCTGCACCAAGCGATGTCGATGCAAGAGGTGCCCGGCACGGCGGCCAACACCGTGGTGGCAGTTGTGCAAAAGGGCTACACCCTCAATGGTCGTTTGCTGCGCCCCGCTTTGGTGATGGTGGCGAAGTAATAAATTTTCTTGAAATGTCCAGGGGGGATCCCCACTGTATTTGACATTAGCCAATGACGCGAGAGATTGATTGAGATGGCAAAAATTATTGGAATTGACCTAGGTACCACCAACTCCTGTGTGGCGGTAATGGAAGGCGATAGCGTACGCGTTATCGAGAACTCAGAAGGCGCACGTACGACTCCCTCTACTGTCGCTTTTGCTGAAGATGGAGAAGTATTAGTCGGTGACTCGGCCAAGCGCCAAGCGGTCACCAACCCCAAAAATACGCTCTATGCAGTAAAGCGCCTGATTGGTCGTCGCTACGATGATAAAGAAGTGGTTAAAGACCGTGACATGGTCCCCTACAACATTGTGCGCGCGGACAACGGCGATGCGTGGGTCGAAGCGGCTGGCGAGAAAATGGCGCCGCAAGAGGTGGCTGCGCGCGTCCTACAAAAAATGAAAAAAACCGCCGAGGACTACCTGGGCGAAACCGTTGACGCGGCAGTGATCACGGTCCCCGCCTACTTCAACGATTCGCAGCGCCAAGCGACAAAAGACGCAGGGCGTATTGCGGGACTAGAAGTCAAGCGCATCATCAATGAGCCAACGGCGGCAGCGCTGAGCTATGGCATTGATAAAGGCGTGGGCGATCAGAAAATCGCCGTATACGACCTCGGTGGCGGTACCTTTGATATCTCAATTATCGAAGTCGCTGACCTCGATGGCGAGAAGCAAATCGAAGTGCTGTCCACTAACGGCGATACTTTCCTGGGCGGAGAAGATTTCGACAAAGCTCTGATCGACTACATCGTCAGTGAGTTCAAGAAAGACCAAGGCGTGGATATCAGCCAAGATCCGCTGGCGCTACAGCGCCTGAAGGAAGGCGCTGAGAAGGCCAAGATTGAGCTGTCCTCGCGCGAGCAAACTGACATCAACTTGCCCTATATCACCGCTGATGCGAGTGGCCCTAAGCACTTGACCATGAAGGTCACGCGCGCCAAGTTCGAATCATTGGTGGAGGCCCTGGTGCTGCGCTCTATCGAGCCTTGCCGCACGGCCCTCAAAGACGCCGGCCTGTCGGGTTCTGACATTGACGAAGTGATCATGGTTGGCGGCTCTACCCGCATGCCAATGGTGCAGGCGCAAGTGAAGGCGTTCTTTGGTAAAGAGCCGCGTCGTGACGTCAACCCTGACGAAGCGGTCGCTATGGGTGCTGCGATTCAGGGCGGTGTGCTCGGTGGCGATGTCAAAGACGTGTTGTTGCTAGATGTTACCCCGCTGTCGCTGGGCATCGAGACGCAGGGCGGCGTGATGACCAAACTCATCGATAAAAACACGACCATTCCGACCAAGGCGCAGCAAGTGTTCTCGACGGCAGAGAACAACCAAAACGCAGTCACCGTGCACGTCTTGCAGGGTGAGCGCGAGATGGCGGCAGCGAACAAGCCTTTGGGCAAGTTTGACTTGGGCGATATTCCACCCGCTCCGCGTGGTGTGCCGCAGATCGAAGTGACTTTTGATATTGACGCGAACGGCATTCTCAATGTGTCGGCCAAAGACAAGGCCACTAACAAAGAGCAGTCGATCACGATCAAAGCCTCTAGCGGCCTGTCTGATGAAGAAGTCGAGCGCATGATTCGCGATGCCGAAGCGCATGCGGAAGAAGATCGGCAGCTCAAAGAGCTGGTCGAAGCGCGCAACGCGGCCGACAACATCATTCACGCGACCGAGAAGGCGCTGAGCGATTTGGGCGAGCAAGTCGATGCTGCCGAGAAGAGCGATATCGATGCGAGTATCGAGTCTTTGCGCGAAGCCATTAAGGGCGACGACAAAGCCGATATCGAAGCCAAAACAGCGGCTCTCGCGGAAGTGTCGGGCAAGCTGATGGAGCGTGTATACGCGGCCAAGGCTGCCGAGCAAGGCGGCGCAGAAGGAGTCGAGCCTGCTGATGCCAGCGGCTCCAAAGCCCAGGCAGACGACGTCGTCGATGCCGAGTTTGAAGAAGTCAAAGACAAGTAAATATCAGGGGGGACGCATCGTCCCCCCGCCTAGTGAGCCCCCATGTCGAAGCGAGATTATTACGAAGTTTTAGGTGTTGCGAAAGACGCCGACGATGCCAGCTTGAAGAAGGCATACCGGCGTTTGGCGATGAAATATCACCCCGACCGTAATGCTGATGACGACAAAGCTGAAGAGCGCTTTAAAGAAGCCAAAGAAGCCTATGAGGTGCTTGGCGACAGTCAAAAGCGCCAAGTGTACGACCGTCATGGGCATGCGGGTCTAG
>CAKZUS010000117.1 GCA_937921805.1 uncultured Granulosicoccaceae bacterium | reverse complement strand
AACTGCGACAGCTCTACTCGAGCGCTGAGCAGAGCGCTGGGGTTCCAGGCGAAGCTTAACTCCTGCACGCGCAGCCACACCCCTTGGCTGTCGCTAACGCGCACCCCCTGTAGGCTAGTGTTGCCTTCGGCATTGTCAGTCACGTGCTCAGCGGTGATCTCAAACTGGCCGGGAGTCGAGAGCTGATCGAGCAGAAACTCGATCATTTTGTTTTGTAATAACGCATGAGCCGGCGAGGACAGCAGCATGCCAAGCCATATGAGCCAGAGAGGGCGCCATAGAGAGCGCGAGAGACGATGAGAGCGCGGCATTAGAAAGCCTCCCCGATGCTGAGATAAAACTGCCAATCCCCGTCCTCACTCTCCCAGGGGCGTGCGAAGTCCAAACGCACCGGTCCGATAGGAGAGAAGTACCGAACGCCAAAGCCTGCCGCCCAGTGAGGGTCTTGCCACTGGGGGCTGGCGTCGTTGAGATTCATTGACGCTCCTTCGACAAAAACTGCGCTCCCTAGGCTCTCTGACCAGCGTCGCCGCCACTCTACACTCAGCTCACTGCTCGCCAGAGCGCCGTCAGGGGCCAAGGATTTGGACGCATAACCGCGTACCGAGCCGCCGCCGCCAGCATAGAGGCGCTGTGGCGGGGGGATCTGCTCCAAGTCGGCACCGCTGAGTGCCGCCGCGCGCGCGCGCACTGCGAGCGTGTCTTGGTCCCAGCTGCGGTAGCGGCTTAAGCTCGCGTCGTATTGGGTGAAGCCATAGGCGTCGTCGGCATCGCGGTAGGGGGTCAGCCCTAAGTTCAAACGCGTACCGCGCGTGGGGGCAAACACATCATCGCTGCTGTCGTAGCGCGTATAAAAGGGCACGCCCCAGAGCGTGTAGTCTTCGTTGCCCGTAATCGACTCCGACGAGAGCCAGCGCCCGCCGAGGCCGGCAGTCCAGCGCGTGTTGATCTGGCGCTCAATCAAGGCACTGACTTCGTTGGTGCGGTAGTCCTCTTCTTCGACAACATTGGCTCTCAGGCGAAGATAGCGATCATCGGCGGTGAATTGTGGTTTGTGCAGCTCCACACCGATGGATTGGCTGCTTTCCCCCCATTGCACCGCTAGGTCGAAGCGCTCGCCAGCGCCAAAGGCATTGCGGTGGCGTAGTCCCCACTGTATTGAGGCGCCCGAGTCACTGTCTTGACGCAATCCCACGCTGGCGCTGCGGGCCAGTGCCGTGCGCAGTGTCAAGGTCAAGGGCAGCTCAGGCACAGCGGTCTCTGGGCGGGAGTCGTTAGTATCACCACCATCACTAGTATCAGAGGTGACATTTGAGGAAGGCGCCTCTGAGGGCCAACTGATGGCGACGCTGCTAAACAAGCCGGTGCCGGCGATGTCTTGACGAAACGACTCCGTCAGTGAGGTACTAAATACATCGCCGCGCTCCCAGCCTAGATAGCTGCGCAAATATTGCTCATCGACGGGAGCAATAGCAGAGGAACTCTCTGCATCGGGGCCGTTGTCATAAACAATGCGCAGTGGGCCAAAGCGCTGCGGCGGCCCTAATTGATATTGAGTCTGTACGCGCAGTTGCTTGCCATCGCGATCGCCAGCAATGCGTCGTCCCAGGTTCTTTGCATAGGGATAGCCGTGCTCTTGGGCATAGCGGAGAATGCGCGCCTCCGTATCAACAATCTCGGCGGCGACCGCGCGCTCGCCCAAGCGTGCACCGTGCTGGAGGGCTTGCAGGGCCTCGGCGTCAAAGCCCACTGGCGCTGCATCGAGAGCAATCTCGTGCTGCGCCAAGGTAAAGGCTGGGCCAGGGCTAATCGATATCCGCGCCTCTAGCGGAGTGGTTTGCGCTGTAATGTCGATATCGGCCTCGTAATAGCCTTCGGAGCGCAGTATTTGACGCACTAGGTCTTCGTCGCCGCGCGCTCGACGACGCAGCAAGGCGGCACTGGGGACGCCGCGTTGCTGAAACCGAAACAGGGGCATGGACTCGCGCAGTCGCGCGTCAATGGCCTCACTGGGTGCGCCGTCGAGTTGCACGGTATAGGGCAAGGCCAGGTCCGTGCTAAGACTCGCTAATTGGTCGGTGGCGCGTGTCGCGCAGCCTGAGATAGTGCCGAGGCAGAGCCAGGACACACTAATTAAAAAGAGTGCGCGCATATCGCTGCCCACTATGTGAGGGTGTGAGAAGACTTATAGCCTAACGAAAATGGAGACGGAGCGTGGCTGAACCGGAGTGTATTTGGCCTGCTGTTTGCTGCATCACTGCCATCTTTGGAGAGGATAATGGCTGTGGAACACTACCAAACTGAGCAAGAAGCATTTTGGGCGGGGGAATTCGGAAACGAATATGTAGATCGCAATACCTTGGATGTCACCTTTGCGGGACGCACTGCCTACTGGACACGCGTACTGCGTGCCGCGCACAGTGTGCGGAGTATCCGTGAATTTGGCTGTAACTCTGGTCCCAACTTAGCGGTGCTCAAGCATCTTTACCCCGCGCTGGAATTAAGCGCGATAGAAATTAATGCAAAAGCCCTGGAGCAAGCGCGCGCACTGGGGGTCGCTGAGGTGAGTCAGGGGTCGATCATCGAGCCGATGAAAGAGACTGAAGCGGTTGACCTGACCTTTACCAACGGGGTGCTCATCCACATCAATCCAGATATGCTGCCGCGGGTCTACGAGAATCTCTACCAAGTCAGCCGCCGGTATGTGCTCATTGGGGAGTACTACAACCCGACTCCGGTGTCGGTGAGTTATCGCGGCAATGAAGAGCGCCTCTATAAGCGCGATTTTGCAGGAGAAATGATCGATCGTTTTGGCATGAAACTCGTGGATTATGGCTTCTTCTACCATCGAGACAATTGGGCGCCGATGGATGATGGGACCTGGTTTCTTCTCGAAAAATAAATCAATAATAAAACTAGAAATACAGTCAGAGATGGTGATCTCAATAGCTATTTGTCGCGGCGGCGCAAGGCCCAAACCAGGCCTAGCGCTTGTAGCGCGACGAGCATGCCAAAAGCGGCGCGGTAGCCTTCAAAAGCATATTGCCCCGCGTCGCTAGGCCACAGACCTATGATGACGCCAGTGCCCCATTGCAATGCAAACGCGGCCACAAACACGCCCAGATTGAGGCTGGTGTTGACCCGTCCGGCTAAGTGTTGAGGAAACTGCTGCGACAAGCCCGCGTAGGGCAAAATGCCGCCCGTGGCGCAAAAGCTCAACCCCATTAGTAGGGGCACGATAGCGGTGGTGATCCCCAGCATAATCAGCACTTGAATGCCAAGACAAGCGCTCATAGTCACCAATGCAATATGGCTCGGGGCGATATCAAAGCGCTGCTTGAGCCGTGTCGCGGCCATGCCCAGCACAAAAAAACCACTGATCATCGCCAGGGTCATCAACAGAAGCGCCTGGCCCACAGCGGCATCATCAAAGCCAGCCACGTCGCGTAGCCAGGGGGCGATCCAGAGGCCTTGATAGGCAAAAAATGCGGCTTGCGAGAGGATGCAATAAGGCGCAATATGCCAAAAAATACGACTGCGCAGCACTTGCATGAGTCCCTGCCACTGCTGGGGCAGGGATTCGGGTTGTTGCTGCTGGGGCGCGTCGGGGTAGAGCGTCCACAAGAGCACCGCCGCGGCAATCGTGACGATAGCCAGCGCCATAAACACGCCGCGCCAATCGGTGTAGTGCAATGCCGTTTGCAGTGGCGCTGTCGCGCCCAATGCCCCGATGCCTCCAGCGACCATTTGCCAGCCATTGATCATAGGTAACTGTTCGGGGCGAAACCAAGAGCTATAGGCTTTAAACGCCGCCATCAAACAGGCGGAGACGCCAAAGCCGATGCACAAGCGCCCCATAAACAAGCCAGCAAAGCTTGTGGCCTGGGAAAACCAGAGCGCGCCCAGCGCTGCGGCCAATAACAGCACGGCCTCTGTGCGGCGGGGGCCGTAGCGATCGAGCAGCAAGCCCAAGGGGATTTGCATCGCAGCGAAGGACATAAAGTACGCCGCAGTGAGCAGCCCTAACTGGCCTGCGCTCAGGCCCAGCTCCGCGACGAGATCGCGCTCGATGATGGCATTGGCGTTGCGGTAGAAGTACGAGAGCAAATAGCCAAAGGCAAGCGGGATGTAGATACGGGCAATGGGTACGGGCATGGGCATGGTCGGTCGCGATGGCGGCAGTGTGGCGATGGTAACGCGGCGCGCCTGGACGGCGCTGATATTTGTGTAGGCGCTTGGTCTAGTAGAGGTAGAGCAGAGGGTAACCACTCGGGAGAGCACTCGGGAGAGCACTCGAGCTAGCCGTGAGTCAGTGGAGTGCGGCTCTCCAGCGCCGCTGTTTTTCTTCCCACGGCATAGCGGCATACGCGGGGCTGGTGGACGGCAGTGCCACGCTGTCGATCTCAATGCGCGCTAATTTTTGGTATCGAGCAAAGTGCTTGGCTGCGGTGCCACCATTGAGCAAGACCCGCTCAATAGTAGGGTGCTGTGCAAGAAACGCCCCGAGAGGGTTATAAACAATACCGTGAGCCGCGATGGCGGAATCCAAACTACCAGAGCGCTGGCATTGCGCCATCACATCCCATAGCGCAATGCCGAGGGATTGGGCGTATTGGCAGCGCGCATCGTAGTCTTGATAGTCAGGGGCGATGATGCGCCAGAACACATTGCGAGGATGCGCGTAGTACTGGTGCGTGTCGAGGGACACCGCCCCCGGCATAGAGCCAAGAATCAACAGACGCGGCCGCAGGCCGACGAGGGCGGGAAGGCCATGCAGCGCTTCCATTTCAGGCTGTCTCAACAGGATGTACTCGAAGCTGACTCTGCTCGAAGCTTACAGGAGCGGCTCTGGTGCTGAGAAGACATTGACATTCACGGCCACTACAGTGCATGGCAGTGCCTTGCTTCTAGGAAAATTATCCAAAATATGTCTCAATGATTTATCGGGTCTACTCCATCACAGCGCAGAGAGTGAATTGTGGTTGACAGAGATGAGAGAGAATAGGAGGAAAACCCCAGGAGCGAGATTGAGGTTGATGTGTAGTGATGCAGCGCTTCAAGCGCAGCGGAGAATGACGAGCCAATGAGCGAGACCCGTGTTGGCACGCTATTGACCCGCCATTGGCGGGATACGCCGCAAGGGCTGGTACTGTGGTTTTGGCTCGCGACAGACGACGGCCCAGCCCGAGTCGAGGTGCGCGGGGAGCGGGCGGTATGCTTTGTAGAGCAAGGTTTGGAGCTGCCCCAGCACCCACTGATTGACGAGCGCAGACCCCTTGCGCTCAAGCGCCTGCACGGGCGCGCGGTGGAGGCCTTGTATTTTCGTCAGCAGCAACACTTGCAACAGTGGCTCTCCGAGAAGCCACAGCACCGCCAGTTGGCGCTAGAGGCTGATATAAAGCCGAGTGATCGGTATTTGATGGAGCGCTTTGTTACGGCTGGTATGCAAGTGAGCGGCGACTGGCAGCGAGCGGCGGGTTATTGGCGTATTGGGCAGCCACAGCGAGTGAGCGCGCACCACGATGAGGGAGGAGAGTTGCGCGCAGTCTCGCTAGATATCGAGACCGGTGGAGGTTTTGAGGCTCCGCTTTATAG
This sequence comes from uncultured Granulosicoccaceae bacterium, assembly GCA_937921805.1. Lineage (GTDB taxonomy): Bacteria > Pseudomonadota > Gammaproteobacteria > JABXHR01 > JABXHR01 > CAKZUS01. Next base: position 1,359 of record CAKZUS010000117.1, on the reverse strand, counting down.
CATTGGGGTCGCGATTGCGAGCGTGGTAGGGCGTGATGGAGCGCGGGCGGTGTTTATGGTCAAACCCCGCGCAGCGAGTACCGAGCGCGGCGGGTATCACCTGCACTATTGTGGCGACGAAGTAGCGACGCTGCGCGCTTGCTTTGCTTGGATCGCAGAGCAAGATCCGGATCTGATTGTGGGGTGGAGCGTCGTGGATTTTGATTTGCGCTTTTTGCACCAACGTTGCCAGCGTCTCGGGGTTGAGTTTGCGCTGGGGAGAGGCCAAGACCGGGCCGGCGTCTTGGCGCCTTCTCGACAAGGGCAACCGTGGGTGGCGCGTATTCCAGGGCGGCCCGTGATCGATGGGATCGAGCATCTACGGGCGGCATTTTGGCAGTTTGAGAGTTTTTCTCTGCAACACGTCTCTGAGACCTTGCTTGGCGAGAGCAAGCTGATCGAGGACTCTGGTCTTGGTAAGCTCGAGACGATCCAGCAACAGTACCGAGAGCAGCCCGAGCTGCTCGCTGATTACAACATGCAGGACTGCGTACTCGTGCTGCGCATTCTGGCGCACACGGATTTACTGCGCTTTGCGATGGCGCGCGCGCGCATGACTGGCTTGGCTATAGATCGCGTCGGTGGTTCTGTAGCGGCGTTTGATCACTTGTATCTTCCACGCCTGCACCGCCGCGGCATGGTCGCGCCTAGTTTGGGACAGGTGCGCAGCAACGAATCCAGTCCAGGGGGGTATGTGCTCGATTCCGAGCCGGGGCTATATGACCATGTCTTAGTGCTGGACTTCAAGAGTCTTTATCCCAGTATTATCCGGACGTTTTGTATTGACCCCTATGGCCTTGCTGCGGCGGGAGACAATCCAGTAGAGGGGTTTCGCGGTGCTCGCTTTGCGCGCGAAGGAGCTATCTTGCCGGAGCTGATCGCCAGCCTGTGGGCTGAGCGCGATCGGGCTAAGCGAGAGTCCAATGCCCCGCTGTCGCAAGCGGTGAAAATCATCATGAATTCGTTCTACGGTGTGCTGGGTTCTAGCGGCTGTCGATTCTATGATGCGCGTCTGGCAAGCAGCATCACGCTACGCGGGCACGACATTATTACGCGCAGTCGCGATTGGCTGCAGCGCCAGCAGCGGCGGGTGATCTACGGGGATACCGATTCGCTGTTTGTCTTGCTCGGTGCGCATTGGAGCGAAGCCGATGCGGTGGCCGAAGGGCAGCGCCTGGCTTGTGCATTGACGCAGTGGTGGCGGGAGACTATCGCCGCTGAGCACGCTCTGGTGTCGTACCTGGATATGGAGTTTGAGACGCTATATGTGCGATTTTTGATGCCTCGCGTTCGTGGTGCACGGGCGCACGGTACGCAGGG
>CAKZUS010000116.1 GCA_937921805.1 uncultured Granulosicoccaceae bacterium | reverse complement strand
ACGGAGGCTGGGCTTTTTGGGTCAATCCCTATCCCGAGAGTATCAAGGCCGCGTGGGTGCAAGGGAGCTGGAGCTTGCTGTTGACCTTCTTTATGTCGCTGGTTTTGGAGGCGATAGCTGCACGTCATCGTGGGCGTGCGTTAGGTTTTGCTTTATGCTTTGTCATCATGACATTATGGGGCGGGTCTTATAGCTTGCACTGGCTAGCAGGAACCCCAGAAATTGTGAAAACTATTCTGCCGGGATTTATTATCGGTAGTGCATGTTCGGTGGTTTATGCCTTTGTTCTACAAAGAAAAATTGTAACGTGACAGCCAGTATTATGGTGAGCGCAGGATTTGTTGCCCCCGATACGCTGCGCGCGGGGAGATATGCGGTGTCTCTGGCCTGTACGGCCGAGGAAGTGCTCGCTGCTCAGCAGTTGCGCTATCGAGTGATGTATGCAGAGAGCGGAGGGCAGCCCGATCAGCACAAGGCAATACTGCGTGCCGACGTGGATGAGTGGGATGACAATGCTCACCACATTATCGTCACCGACACCCAGTCCGACGTTCTGCACGTCTTGGGGACGTTGCGCCTGGTCAGCAGCTACGGCCTGAGGGCAGGGCAAGCGTTCTATACCGAGCACAGCTTTGACCTCTCTGGCCTGCGCGCGCGCTACCCCAGTGCGCTAGAGCTTGGGCGGTTTTGCGTTGATGGCAAGGCGCGCCAAGGTATTGTTCTAGGACTAATTTGGCGTTATGCGATGGCCTTTATCGCCAGCAATCCTATTGATGTCATGCTCGGTTGCGCGTCTTTTAGTGGCACGAATGTGCGCGATCATCGCGATGTCTTGGGCTATCTCTATCACCATCACCTCGCGCCGCCCTCATTGCGCCCGCAGCCCAAGGTCAGTAGCTGGCCTTTGGCGGAGCTGATAGCCGATACAGAGAGCGACGCGGCCACTGTGCGAGCGGTGCCGACGCTGTTACGGGGATATCTCAAATTGGGTGCTCGCATTAGCGATGCGGCTATCAGCGACCCTGTGTTCAACACCACCTTTATTGCTATCTACGTGGTCGCGGCACAGATGCGCAGCGAGTCGACAACAGTGCTCAATACGCAGCGGCGCGAGGCCAATAGTGCCAGTACTGGCTAGTGCGCGGTGAGCTTTTGATGAGCGCGGTGTAGAGTCTCGCGACTGCGCCGCACGGCACGGCCGATTTCGCGCCACCCCTTAAGAGGCATTGGCTGCGCCCGGTGCTCGTTGGCAATCTCTACTAGCCAATAGCCGTGCTCCAAAAATATCTTCCATGACTGCCACAGCGTATAGCGCGGGTCGAACATGTGCGTGGGAAGTGATGCGACGCCATTGGCCTCCATCACCACAAACTCCCCCCGCTGGAAAGCGCTTTGGTCGGCAGCTTTGAGATCTAAGCGCCCGAAGTTGTAGCCCGGTTGAGCATCGCACAGCGCCAGCACTGCGCGCTCTAAATCGGGGGTGAGCAGGTCGGCGTCGTCGGTGAATTTGCAGCCCATCGTGTGCGAGCCAACAAAAGACAGAACCACGACTTCGCCATCCTCGGGGATGCGCTGCGTATCGAGGTCGCGCAGAAATAGCCACCAGTGTGGAGTAAAGCGCTCTTGCTGCTGTGCTAGCTCCAGTATGGTGTGGTGTCCATCGCCGGTCACTTCGGGAAAATGCTTGCGATTGATGCCACTAATTCGGCTTACGCCCTGGTGGCGAATATAAAAAACCCCACACTCGAAGCGATGCGGTACAAAGCCTTGCAGCATATATGTGCCTTCGATCTGGGCGATTTTCTCGCGTAGCTCTACATCGCTGCGCACCTTGGTCACCCCCATACCAACAGCCCCCTGATCTGGCTTGAGCACCAACGGATAGCCGTGCTCGGCGGCAAAGCTCAGAGCGACTTCTATAGGCGCTGGCGTATCGAGCAAGATGGTGGGGGGGAAGGCGGCTGCATCAAACGCCCGCTGGGTGGCGAGCTTGGAGCCGATGCCGATTTCGCCATGATCCAGCGCCCAGTTGGCATGCGCGAGACGCTTGGGCGAGAGGCCACGAATCAGGCAACGCCACAAAAGATAGAAGTAATAGGGCAGCTCAAAAATACGCGGTGGCCAAAATTCATGATGGCCGCGAAGCTTGCGCAAAGTGTGAATCATTGAGGTTCCAGTAATGATTGAATCGCCTTGACGATCAGTGTGGGTTGTTCCCACAAAATAAAATGCCCGGCATCGGAGTAGCGCTGAATACGGGCATGTGGAAGGTGTTGTTTGACATAGTCAAGATGAGCGACGCTCACTAGATTGTCGTCCTCACCGTGGAGAACAACCATGGGCGCGCGAATGTTGCCAAGGGTCGGCTCAAGCGCGCGAAGCGAGCGCCCTAGAGGCATGATTTCGCGATTGGCATTTGCGAGGTCGCCGGGCAGTAGCCAGGTGACGAGCGCCCCCAGGTAGTTGTACCAGCGCGGCCCTCCCAGGTCAGGGTCTAGCGATGCGGCAATGATAACGAGGCCGGCGACTAATTCGGGGAAATCTGCTGCAAGTTGGTAGGCAATGCTGCCTCCCAAAGAGTGTCCCACGATCATCGCGGGGCGGCCTTCAGCCTGTATGAGCAGGGCCATTGCTCGGGCTTGATCTGCCAGATCAGGCATAACGCCAGTCTGCGCCGAGCGACCG
>CAKZUS010000115.1 GCA_937921805.1 uncultured Granulosicoccaceae bacterium | reverse complement strand
AGAAGACCAGCTACGCGGATCTGAAGCGGGCAATGCCCGCATCGCGCTGACCGCTTCAGCGTAGACCCGCACAATGGGGTGATTCGCGTTGAGAGTGGCCAAATCCGTGCGCACGCCGTTAGCACCGCTCACTAGTGGAGGGGGTTCTACGGGTGGCTCGACCGGGGGTTCAACAGGCGGCACTACGGGGGGTTCTACGGGCGGCGGATTCACCGGAGGCTCAACCGGTGGTGTCGGTGGCTCCACGGGGATATTGGTACACGCACCGACAGCCAGCACTGCGCCTGTACCCAAGAAGCGCCGCCGAGTGAGAGAATTATTGTGCATTGTAGTGGCCCGAAAATAGAAGTCGCCTAAGTGTGACATGCCTCACATTTACTCAGACATGAACCGCCAAACTCCCCCGAAAAAACCCTACTTACCAAACTGAAAACCTATCTATGATGTTTTACATTTGAAACATCATTCGTCTTCAATCAGCTCCTGGTAACTCTTTGCATCCAGTAGTTCTTCTAGCTCATCAGGGTCATCGGGGCGAATCACAAACAACCAGCCTTCGGCATACGGCGCGCTATTGACCAACTCTGGCTCATCGCTGAGAGCCGTATTGGCGTCAATAATCGTCCCTCCCACAGGAGTGTAGATATCTGAGGCCGCTTTTACGGATTCGACCACGGCCACGGGGTCTCCTGCAGCGACTTGTGTATCGAGCTGAGGAGTCTCGACAAACACCACGTCGCCCAGCTCGCTCTGCGCATGCTCAGATACGCCAATCGTCACGCTACCGTCTTCGTTAAGACGCGCCCATTCGTGGCTTTGCGCAAAATACAGATCATCAGGACACTCAGACATCGCAGGCACTCTTTAACAATCATGGGTTTGTGCTTATAGCAGGTCTGCGCCCACTTTGCCTACTGCTGACGTCCCGATCGGCAAACAAACGCTACATAAAAAGGCTAGAGAGAGCTAGCGCCCTCGACGCAGCAGATGTGGCATACAGGCAGCCCCGCACAGCAACAACAGCAGCGTCAGCATCGGCCTGACACCCAAGCGGGCGTAGGGCGTGAGGCCTGTCATCGGCTGCAATATCCCTTGCACACTGCCTTCTCTATCGACCTCAAGACGGGCTTGCACGCGCCCCTGATGATCGACGATCGCGCTAATGCCGGTATTGGTAGCGCGCAGCATCGGGCGGGCCAGCTCCAGCGCCCGCATACGGCTAATATCAAGATGTTGCTCTGGCGCACTCGAGCGCCCGAACCACGCATCATTCGACACATTGATCAGTAGAGTCGCATCACCCAGGCGCTGGCGTATTTGCTCGCCAAAGGCGGCCTCGAAACAAATCATCGCCGCCGCGCGGTGACCAGCTAGCTCCAACGGCGCTTGATCGGGGTCTCCATGCGACAGATCCGACATCGGAATCAAGATAAAGCGTCGTAGCGGCTCGATCAGCCAACGCAAAGGAAAGTACTCTCCGAAGGGCACCAAGTGCACTTTGCGATACTGCGACCATGGACGCGAGAGATTGACCAAACTATTAAAGTAGCGATGGTCTGCACCCTCGGTTTGGTGCGTAAAAATTCCCGACACAATATCGGTATTGGGAAACTGCTCAGCAAAGCCTAATACTCGCTCTTGTTGCAGCGCCAAGAAGTCCGGCACGGCGCTCTCTGGCCACAGCACTAAATCGGCTTCTAAGGCCCGTGTTTCGGCCTCAAGATAGCGCAGCGAGGGCTCGAGCTGGCTCTCCAAAAATTTCATGTGCTGGGCAATATTGGGCTGAACTGCCGCCACCCGCATCGGCTCTCCTGCGGGCTGTGCCTCCCAGGTGGGCGTACTGAACACGCCGCCCCAGATCACGAGCAGCAACGCACCGCTCACCCAGGCCAAACGCCGACGCAACAGCGCCAGCGCCAGCGCCGCCGCGCTCATACTCACCACTAGCCCCAGCGCATGCACCCCTGCATAAGGCGCCAGCACTGCACTGGGCGTATCAATCTGGGTATAGCCCACACTCAGCCACGGAAAGCCCGCACCGAGAGAACCACGCAGCCACTCGATCAGCACCCATGCTGCAGGCCACAGCAACAGACAGCGGGCCAGCAGCGGCAACCGCGATTGCAAACCTCGACACAACGCGGCAAACAGTGCGGGAAACAAGGCCATAAAGCCAGTAAAGCCCGCGCTCATTAAGGCCGCCACGGGCGCCAGCGCATCGCCAAAGAGCAAGAAGCTGTAATACAGCCAGTACGTCCCGGCGCCAAACAAGCCCACACCAAAAAACCAGCCGATCACGAAGCCCCAGCCCCGGTGCTCCGCCAGCACCCACCACAGTGCCAAGGCCAGAACTGTCACGGGCCACCACCCCCAAGGGGCAAAGCCCAACACCATCGCAGCGCCGCAGGCGGCAGAGGCGAGATAAGACAGCAGCCGTCCCGAACGACTGTGGGTTATTTTCACAGTTCGTCGACACCTACCGGCGTGGCTTGCAGTGTGAGTAAGCGGCGCGAGTCCGCAGACAAGACGCGCAGCACAAAGCCGCCCAACTCTACGCTCTCGCTCGGCGCAGGAACACGGCCAAACTGGCTAATGACCAATCCACCGATGGTGTCGTATTCGTCATCACTGAATTTTGTGCCCAAGGTTTTATTGAAATACGCAATGGGAGTCAGTGCCTGCACCATATGACGCCGCTCACCCAGGCTACGAATTAGTACTTCTTCTTCGCGGTCGTGTTCATCTTTGATGCGCCCGACAATCGTCTCTAATACGTCTTCGATGGTCACTAAGCCCGCTACGCCTGCATATTCATCTTTGACGATGGCCATATGGTTGCGATTCTTGCGAAACTCCGCCAGCATCAGGTTCAGGCGCTTGCTATCGGGCGCAATCACCGCCGGGCGCAACAGGCTTTTGAGGTCAATTTCTCCCTCGCGCTGTCTCAGACCGGGCAATAAGTCTTTAGCCAGCAGCACTCCTTCGACGTGATCGCGATTTTCGCCAAACACGGGGAAGCGGCTGTGCCCCGACTCGATCACCGTATTCACCACCGTGTCGAAGTCATCATCGATACTGAGGAACACCATCTTGGCGCGGGGCACCATGACATCGCGCACTTTCAGCGCATCGGGGGCTTTGGAATCGACCGAGAACACGCCCTCGATCATGCGCAGCGAATCGGCGTCGAGTAAATCGCGCCCGTGCGCCCCACGAATCGCCTCCAGCAACTCGTCTTGGCTTTGTAGCTCGTGGGGATGAAAGACGTTAGCAATACGATCAAGCAGCGACTTTGATGACTCGCGGCGATCCTGCGCGGGGTCTTCTGGGGACGGATGCGCCCGCGTAGCGGGGCTGGCTGCGGCGTCGCTAACGCCGTGGCTAGGAGGAGGTTCTTCTGACACAGAGTAGATTATGGACATGGTCTTCAATAACTGTAGCGTTACACAGCTGCAAGGCTGTAGGGGTTGGCGATACCGCCTAGCGCGAGAAGGTCTCGTTCCAGGGCTTCCATGTGTTCAGCCTCAGCCTCATCGATATGGTCAAAACCGCGCAAGTGCAACACCCCGTGCACTACCATATGCGCCCAGTGCGCGCGAATAGGCTTTGATTGTTCGGCGGCTTCACGCTGCACGATTTCGGCACAAATCACCACATCGCCAAGCAGGGAGAGACCCCACTCGCTAGGGATTTCTGCCGGAAAAGACAAGACATTGGTGGGGCGATCTTGGTCACGGTATTGCGCATTGAGTGACTGGGACTCTATCGCATCGACCACGCGTATGCTCAACTCGCCCTCTTGACCTTGCAGCGCGCGCTGCGCCCACTCGCAGAGATACTCGGCATCGGGGGCCAGTGCAGATTGCGCCTCAGAGGCAAACTGCACGTCAATGTTCGCAGGCATGGTCATAGTATTGATAATAGCCCCAGTCACTGCTGCGTCTGCTGCGCTGCGCGTTGCGCGCGCTCATAGGCCAGTACGATTCGCTGCACCAACGGGTGGCGCACGACGTCATCGGCCGTGAAGTGAATATGCCCCACACCCTCGACGCCTTCTAATAAGCCCAGCGCATGCCCTAGCCCCGAGCGTGTCTGCTGCGGGAGGTCAATCTGGGTCGTATCCCCCGTCACAATGGCCGTCGAGCCAA
>CAKZUS010000114.1 GCA_937921805.1 uncultured Granulosicoccaceae bacterium | reverse complement strand
GCGATAGCCGGCTTGTTTCTGGTTAGATTGTTAGCTGAAGTTGTCGCGGGTTTTTGAGCAGTTAGCGCGCCAGGGCGCTATCTAAGCTGTGACCCCGACCTCTACCGCAAAACATCCAACGCGCGGTAGACTATGCGCATGAATTTGACGCACCAGTTTCTCATCGCCATGCCCTCGTTACGCAACGACACTTTCTATGGCACGATGACGTACTTGCTTGAACACAACCAGCAAGGCGCTATGGGCGTCGTGATCAACCAGCCGATGCAGATGACGATGGAACGCGTAATGGAGCAGATGGATATCTCTGTCGATCCGGTCGCTGAAATCCTCGGCAATACCCCTGTGTTTCGAGGCGGTCCGGTTGATCATCAGCGCGGCCTGCTGCTACACAACGGCGGCGATGCCTGGGACGCTACGGTCAAGATTAGCGAGCAGTGGTGGGTCACCTCTTCACGCGACATCCTCGAAGACATCGCGCTACAGCGTGGCCCAGAGCAATTTCTGTTTGTACTCGGCTATGCAGGGTGGAGTAGTGGGCAGCTCGAACAAGAGATCGCCAACAACCACTGGCTGCATTGCGACCCCGACCCTAATCTTATTTTCTCTGCCCCTCCAGAGCAGCGACGCGAACGAGGCATGGAGCACTTTGGCATAAATTATCAGCAACTTAGCACCCACCAAGGTCACGCCTGAATGCAGCTAATGGGTTTTGACTTTGGCGAAAAGCGCATCGGCGTCGCCACCGCCCACGTCCCGACTCGCATCTGTAGCCCACTCACCACCTTGAGCGCCCACCATGGCCGCCCAGACTGGGAGGCCTTAGACCAGCTCATCGCGCAGCGCCATCCTCAGCGCCTAGTGCTCGGTATTCCCACGCACATGGACGGCACCGAAGCCCCCATCACGGCTCAGGCGCGCAAGTTTGGTCGCCGACTCGCTGCCCGTTACCAGCTTCCTGTCGATGAGGTCGACGAGCGCCTCAGCTCGGTGCAGGCTGAAGACCTACTGCAGACCCAACAGCGCGAGTTCACCGCTCGCAGCCGCCGCAAGGGCCGCCGTCGCGACAAAGCCGAAGTGGACCGCACGGCCGCTGCACTGATATTGCAACGCTATCTAGATGGATACGGACCTACCACATGACTGAACTGGCCGACCTGAATACGCTCTACGACGACTTGGCGGCGCAGATTCGCGCGCGAATCGACACACCATCGTCGCTCTACATCGTGGGCATTTGCAGTGGTGGCGTTGTCGTCGCCCATGCTCTAGCGCAGCGCCTCGGCACCAGCGACAGTGTCGGTGAGCTGGGCATTTCGTTCTATCGCGATGACTTCAGCCGCATCGGCCTCCACCCCAAACTCCATTCCACCACCTTGCCCACTAGCCTAGAGGGGCGGGACGTGTTACTGGTCGACGACGTGCTCTATTCGGGGCGCACCGTGCGCGCGGCGCTCAATGCTTTGTTTGATTTTGGGCGCCCCACTCGGGTCTCACTCGCGGTGCTAGTCGAGCGCAAAGACGGACGCGAGCTACCCATTCGGGCGGATTTTGTCGGCCAACACCTACACCTTGATGCCCAGCGTGAGTGCCGCCTTGATGGCGGCCAGCTCATCATTCGTCAGCGAACCCCTCAAGAGGATGCATGAACCCTATCGCCGCCCTCCAGTACAACCAAGAAGGCAAGCTGCGCCACTTTCTCAGTCCCGAGGGGCTAGGCCAGGACACGCTCACGCAAATCCTCGACACTGCCGAGCGCTTTCTCGGGCCAGATGACAAGCCGGTTCCCAAGGTTCCCCTGCTACGCGGGCGCACGGTGGCGAATTTATTTTTTGAAAACAGCACCCGCACCCGCACGACTTTTGACTTGGCGGCAACGCGCCTCTCGGCCGATCTGGTAACGCTTGATATCGCGCGCTCCTCGACCAGCAAGGGCGAGTCCATCGTCGATACGCTACGCAATCTCGAAGCGATGCAGTGCGAGACTTTTATTGTGCGCCACAGTGCCTCGGGGGCGGCGCATTTTATTGCACAGCAAGTCGCCCCCAGCAGCACCGTGATCAACGCCGGAGATGGTCGCCACGCTCACCCCACGCAAGGCATGTTAGATGCCCTGACGATTCGCCGCCGCTTGGGATTTATCGCTGGAGCGAAAATCGCTATCGTTGGCGACTTGCTGCACTCGCGCGTAGCGCGCTCAGACATTCATGCCTTTCTACAGTTGGGGGCAGAGGTGCGCGCCGTCGGCCCCAAGACCCTGCTCCCCGATAGCTTTGCCGCCCTTGGGGTCAGCGTGCATCGAGATATACAAAGCGGCTTGGCCGATTGCGATGTAGTGGTCATGTTGCGCTTGCAGCGCGAACGCATGGCCAGCTCGCTACTGCCTAGTGCCGAAGAGTTCTATCGCCACTACGGTCTCAACAGCCATCATCTGCGCTACGCTGCACCGCATGCGCTCGTGATGCATCCCGGGCCGATCAATCGCGGCATCGAGATCGCCAATGATGTCGCCGACGGCGAGCGTTCGGTGATCTTGCCGCAGGTCACTTATGGTATTGCCGTGCGCATGGCGGTGCTCGCCATGACGATGGGAGTCTCAGCATGAGCCGGTGGCACATTCACGGCGCCGTGGACCCAATCACGCAGCGCCCCAAAGACCTTTATCTCGATGCGGGGCGAATCGTCAGCACTGATGCCCCGCCTGCTGGCTTTCATGAGGCCCGGCGATACGATGCCCAAGGGCAATGGCTACTGCCTGGTTTGGTCGATAGCTTCGCGCGCCTGGGCCAGGTCGGCGCCAAGCATGTCGAGACTCTCACTCACACCGCGACCAGCGCCGGAGTCAGCACCCTGCTGCTCTCCCCCCAGAGTCGCCCCTGTATCGACGATGACGCCTCGGTCGAGCTGCTGCGACGTATTGTCAAGCAATCGGCGCAGTGCTGGGTACACCCGCTTGGCGCCCTCACCCGAGACCTCAGCGGCGAGACTCTAGCCGAAATGGCGAAACTCAACGCGCTAGGCTGCGTGGGATTTAGCCAAGCAGACCAGGCTCTCCCCACACCGCTGGCCTTGCGGCGCGCTCTAGAGTACGCCGCCACTTTCGATCTGCTCGTGGTCTTGCAACCCACTGAAGCGACTTTGGCCGATGGGTGCATCGTGCACGACGGCGCCGACGCTGTGCGCATGGGCTTGCCAGGCTTGCCGTATAGCGCCGAAACCATTGCCCTAGCCAGCGTACTGGAACTAGCACGCGAAACGGGAGTAAGGCTGCACTTCTCCCGCCTCAGTAGCGCGCGAGGAGTCGCAATGGTGGCGCGCGCCAAAGACGAAGGTGTGGATGTGACAGCCGACGTTGCCATCGCACAGCTCTACGGCGATACAAGCTGGCTACAAGGTTTTGCCCACGAGGCATTGTGCTGGCCGCCGCTGCGCAGCGAGACCGACAGAGAGGCACTGCGCGGCGCGCTAGCAGAAGGCGTGATTGATGGCTTGTCCAGCAATCACTGCGACACCGACGGTGCGGCTCTACTCGCGCCCATGGCTGAGTCAGCCCTAGGCATGAGCACTTTGGCGTGGCTGCCTACGCTGGCTTTTGCGCTGGATATCCCACGTGAACGAATACTCGATGCGCTCACCAAGGCGCCTCGGGCGCGCTTTGGTTTGCCTAGCGTTGATCTGGAAGTTGGGCAGAGCGCAGACTTGTGCCTCTTTGACCCACATGCTGCTGTCACTCTGCCTCGCCCCTGGTCCAGCGCCTCTGCGGCAACACCTGGGCGCGGCCAGGTCAGTGCCTGCTGGGTAGATGGCGAGCAGCGCTTTGTACGCCAGTCCTAGGATTTAGCCCCCTGTCTAATCCTAGGGTCTTGTCCTAGGGTCTTGTCCTAGGGGCTAGACACAGGCCTTAATTTCTAGCTTTGGGAATCGATACCAGGGATATCAGCGAATCACGATTTTATAAGAGCCATCAGCTGCCCGCTTTTTGTCGCCGCTTTTTAGCGGAGCGGCTTTATTAGGAATCACTGA
>CAKZUS010000113.1 GCA_937921805.1 uncultured Granulosicoccaceae bacterium | reverse complement strand
CCCTGGGGAGCGTTGACGGGGATCCAGGGGTGAGGGCGTCGGCGCATATTTTTGTCGGCTCCAAAGCGCCGTGGTATGCCATTAGCGATGATTTGCCGCAGTACGATGAACGAGCTTGAGCAAGCCGACCCCAATAAGAATGCAGTGCGTACGTATGTCGCACTGCTGCAAGCGGCGTTGCGCCGCCTGAGCAGCGAAGCCAAAGCCGAGTCTAGCCGTCGTTATTTTCCGCCGGGTATTCGCTGCATTGGCGCTACAGCGGGAGATATCCAAAACGTCGCGCGCGATTTTCATGCGCAATACCAGGCTCTGAGCGCGCAAGAGGTGCTGTCGATTACAGAGCAATTATTGCGCGATTCGGAGTGCAATGAAGACACGCTACTGGCGTTTGCGATACTCAATAAACACGTGAAAAAAAGCTTCGATGAGCGCTTACTGCTGCGCTTTGAGTATTGGCTGGAGCACTATGTGGACAACTGGTCACAAGTCGATGACTTGTGTATCAAAACGCTCTATCAATTCCTGCTGGCGCGCCCGCACTTGATTGAGCGTATCCAGCCTTGGTCGCGTTCGTCAGTGTCGTGGTGTCGGCGGGCGAGCAATGTGGCATGGGTGAAGTTTATCAAGAGAAAAATAGGCCCATCGCTGTATTATTTGGACACCCGATTAGTATTTGAAAACTGCGATCTACTGATCAGCGATCCGGATGAATTTGTCCAAAAGAGCATCGGTTGGCTACTAAAAGTGACGGCGGCAGAGCATGAGCAGCAAGTGCTGGCCTATCTTCAGAGCCGTCACGCGGCGATGCCCCGCGCGACGCTGCGGTATGCAATAGAAAAAATGCCAGCATCCACGAGGGCGCAGATAATGGCGCTGGGGCGAGGATAGATTAGCGCTTCTCGCCATCGACAAAAATGGCGATCTCTCCGCAGCCCATCTGCGCCCAGCTCTCGTCTTTGGTCAGGGGCTGGGTGGCAATGACGGTCACGATGTCATCGGGGGTGGTCTCTTGCCCAAAATCTACGCAAAGATCCAGGTCGCAGAGCTTGGCCTCGCCAAATGGGGCGCGGCGAGTGATCCAGTGCAATTGGGTGCTGCAATAGGCAATCAGACATTCGCCGTCACTGAGCAGCAAGTTAAACACCCCCAGCGCGCGCAGTTGCTCGCACAGCGGCCACAAGAACGCGCGCAACTCTGCGGGGCCAGGGCGTTGAGAAAAGGAGCGCTGCAATTGCCCTAAGAGCCAACAGGCCGCGTGCTCGCTGTCGCTGCTACCAATGGGAGTAAACGTGCCCAGTGGCCAGTCCAAGACAACAGGGATTTGCCCGTTATGCGCCACGGTCCAAGGCCGCCCCCACAGCTCGCGCTGATACGGCTGGGTGTTCTCCAGGCTGACCACGCCCACATTGGCTTGGCGAATGTGGCTCACGACCACTTTGGACTTGATCGGCCATTGGGCGACGAGCTTCGCCAGCGGAGAGTCCACGCTGGGCGCGGGGTCATGAAAGCAGCGGCTGCCAAGATCTTCATAGAAGGCAATACCCCAGCCGTCGCGATGCGGCCCCGTGCCGCCTCCGCGCTGCATCAGGCCCGCAAAGCTAAAGCAGATATCAGTGGGGACGTTGGCAGACATGCCCAGTAGCTCGCACATAAAGTCGCCTTGCTGAGATTCAGAGAAAGTGTACCGCCAAAGCCTGCGCAAAATCTTCTGCCCCATTTTTTGTCTATTACGGCTGTCCAGCATGGCCGTCCAGCACGGCTGTCCAGCATCGCTGCCTCTACGAATGCAGCGCCTGTTTTGATACAGTCACGAGCAGAAATATTGGAGTGAAGAGAATGAGCCTGACGCAGTTGCCCGACCACCTCCCTGTTCCTGTTGACGACGGCGCGGTGAAGCACCTGCGCCTGCAGAGGATGCCTCACGTATCGCTGCTGGCAACGAGCGGGGAGTGGGTCAATATTGGCGAACTCGCTGGCCTGGTGGTGTACTACTTCTATCCCATGACTGGGCGACCGGATACGCCTTTGCCCGAGAACTGGGACGAGATACCGGGTGCGCGCGGATGCACGCCGCAGTCGTGCGGCTTTCGAGACGCTCACACCCAGTTCCCTCTGCATAACGCGCGCGTATGTGGCGTGAGTACCCAATCAAGCGCCTATCAGAACGAAGCCAAGGCGCGATTGCACTTGCCCTTTGAGCTGCTTAGTGACCCGGATTTATTGCTCAAAGACGCGCTCAAGCTTCCTACTTTCTCTGCGGCAGACCAAGAGCTCTACAAGCGCATCACACTGATTGCGCGCGATGGCGTGATTGAGAAGATTTTTTATCCCGTTTTCCCGCCGAGTGAGAATGCGGGCGATGTGCTGCAATGGCTAGAACTCTATGCCTAATACTGGGCGATCATAATAATATTCAAACGAGAGAAAAACGATGAACGAATTCGAAGCAATGGATCAGGCGATGCGGGCGCAAAGCACCCCGGCAGTGCAGTATTGGATTAATTGGATGGGTATCGTCCAAATCGCTTCTATTATTTTTGTGTGGAAGCATAAGCTCGCCCGTTTGGTGATCCCTGCCATGCTGGGCGTTTTTATCGCTGCCTATATCACCTGGATTACCACGCATAATATCTGGCTGTTTGGTATCGGGCATTTTGTCTTTTGGATTCCGCTGGCGATTATCATCTATCGTCGTGAGTTATCACCGGCGGTCAATACTGGCGGCTATCTCCCGCGCTTGCGCAGCCCCTATTTTATTTGGCTTAGCCTGTATTTTGTGACGATTGTAATCTCACTCGTGTTCGATGTGAGAGATGTCGCCTTGGTATTGCTGGGGCTGAAATAGCGCCATCAGCGCCTATGGCGGCGCTGCTCTGTTCTGCGCCATCGTCAGTAGCGTGTTCACGGTGTTGCCATTGCGCGCTGTCGCGGCAACCCCCAGAACTCGCTCGACGCTAGAGACGAGCTTGGAGCGCCCGATACCTTGGGGAGCGAGCACGTACAAAACGCGCCCGATAAGGCGAAGGCTCTCGCTCGGCGCGGCAGTGAGCGCGAGCTGGTCGACACTGCCCACAGCGGGCGCGGCTGCGAGAAAGAAAAAGTGCAGGGTTTTGTCGACCGGGAAGGGCGCGGCGTGGATTGCCGCTTCGAGTTGGGAGCGATGCAACACAAACACTTGCGGACGAAAGCCTTTGCTCGCGGCAATGGTGTGCCCGATGCGCTCGGCAAGCTGCGCAGGGTCTTGCGCCTTGGCGCACAGCACGACATTGCCGCTCTGGATGTAGGTGCTGACCTGGTCAAACTCACTAAGCAGGTCTTTGAGTTCGCGCATAGCCAGGGTATTGCGGCCCCCAACATTGATGCCTCGCAGCAACGCGATATACGTCTCCACAGGATCTCCCTCCTAGTCGGACAAGGCTTGCAGCGCCGCTATGGCGCGCGTGGCATCGTGCGCCGACACAAAAATATGGTCATGATAAAAGCCCGCGATCACGTTGGCGCTGATGCCGTGTTGGGTGAGCTGGCTTGCGAAGGCCGCAGTCAGGCCCACGGCTTCCAGGCTGGAATGCACACGCAGCGTGATGCAGCGAAACACGCCTTCGTAGGTGTGGGCGTATTGCTCGGCATTGCTACGAGGTACCACGAGAGTCAGGCCTTCAGGCTCTTGAAACGACGCAATAGGAGCGAGCTCAGCGTGCTCAGCATAGCGGGCACCCTGGAAGCTCAAGAACACATACTCCCCCTCAAGGAGGCTGGGAGACATGGAC
>CAKZUS010000112.1 GCA_937921805.1 uncultured Granulosicoccaceae bacterium | reverse complement strand
CGAACGCTGTGGGAGCAGATTACCGGTGAGCTACAGGGCGAGATCCTGATTGAGCTGGGCGACGATGCGCGGGCGTCAATTTTGTCCGAGATGGCGCCCTCGGAGATCGCCGAGGCTGCCAATGAGCTCGAAGCTGACGAGCTGGCCGATATCGTTGAGCAACTACCCACGACTCAGCAAGAGAGCGTACTGGCAGAGGTCAGTCCGCAGCTGCGCGACTCACTACGTGTCAATCTGACCTACGCCGAAGACAGCGCAGGGCGCTTGATGAGCGGCGATGCGATTGCGATTCGCAGCGATATGCGCCTAGAGGCTGTGGCGCGCTTTCTACGCCGCCAGGGGTATTTGCCCGATCACACCGACTGCCTGATGGTTGTAGATCGCGAGGGCGCGCTATTGGGTCGTCTGCCCTTGGAGGCACTGCTATTGCGCGATCCTCACAGCACGGTGGACGAATGGATGGAGTGCGATATCGATCAGGTCACTGGTGATATGCCCGAGAATGAGGTCGCGCGCTTGTTCGAACGCCATGATTTGATCTCCGTGCCGGTGGTCGATGATTACGGCATTTTGGTGGGGCGCATCACAGTGGATGACATCGTTGACGTTTTGCGCTCTGAAGCCGATGGCGCGTATATGCAGCGTGTGGGTCTCGATGGGGAAGAAGACTTGTTTGCCCCGGTTTGGCTCAGCGCGCGGCGCCGGGCCACTTGGCTAGGGATTAACCTGTTGACCGCTATTCTCGCCGCTTGGGTGATCGGGCAGTTTCAGGAGACTTTGGAGCACTTGGTGGCACTGGCGGTGCTGATGCCCATCGTTGCCAGTATGGGCGGCATAGCTGGCTCGCAAACCCTGACGCTCACTATCCGTGGATTGGCGATGGGGCAACTGGCCGAAGGCAACCGCGGTGCATTAATGAGCAAAGAGGTGTGCGTGAGCATCCTCAACGGCCTGCTGTGGGCGACGGCGGTTGCGCTGGTGGCCGTGGTGTGGTTTCGCGATTGGGGCATCGGCGGCGTGATTGCGCTGGCGGTCGGGGCTAATATGCTTTGTGCCAGTGTTGCTGGAGTCGCTATTCCCTTAGCGCTCAAACGCATGGGGAGCGATCCAGCGCTCAGCGGTGCGGTGGTGCTGACGACGGTGACAGACGTCGTGGGGTTTTTGAGCTTTTTGGGGCTGGCGACGCTGCTGCTAACGTAGGTAGGCGCAGCTCTACCAGCAGCCCGCTGGGCTTGTTGGCGCCGAGCTTGATGCTGCCACGGTGCGATTCGATGACAGCTTTGACCATACTCAGGCCCAGGCCACTGCCCGAGCGCTTGCTCAAGCGCCCAAAGCGCGCCAGCACGCGCTCGTGATCGGCCAAGGGGATGCCGGGGCCGTTGTCGCTGACGCGCACAATGGCATGTTGTGCATCGCCCGCAACGATCACTCGTATCAGGCTCGTGCGCGGTGTATAGCGATTGGCGTTCTCGATGAGATTCGCCAGACACTGCCCCAAAAGATTGCGATTGGCGTATACCTCGGGGCGTTGGTAGAGCGTCAGGCTCAGTGAGCGCCCGCTGTCGCTGACCATCGGCTCATAGAGCTCGACAATTTCGGCGGCGAGTTGGGCCATATCGAGCTTGCTCATGCCCTCGCGGTTCAGTCCAGACTCGGCGCGCGAGATTTCCAGCATGGAATTGAACGTATTCATCAAGCTGTCAATATCGGCAATGCCGGCCCCTATCACCTGGCGGTACTCGTCGGCGTTGCATTCTTTGCGTAGTGCCAGCTCGTAGCGGCTGCGCATACGGTTGAGGGGCGTGCGCAAGTCATGCGCGATATTGTTACTGACCTCACGCAAGCTGGTGACGGACTCTTGCAGGCGCGACAGGGCGTGGTTGATATGCTCCGCCAGCCAGTCCAGCTCGTCGTAGCGTGCGGTGATGCTCAGGCGCTTGCTCAAGTCGCTGCTGATAATGCGATCAAATTCGGCGCTAATCTGCGCCACTCGGGCTAAGACTTCTCTTCCCGCCCAGACCCCGACGCCAATCGACAACGCGAGGGTGCTCAGCGCAATCGCGATCAGCCACCAAAATACTCGATTGAGCAGAGTGTTCTCGGCGCCGATTTCGTGGGCAATCATGAGGCGCACGCCGTCGCCAAGATCAGTGACAGTGACCCGCACCAGCGCGTTAGGGGAGGTGGTTGACGGGGGCCTGATGGACTCGGAGGAGAGCGAGGGCCGCGCGAGCACTTCGTGCAGCATGCGCGTGTCGTTCCAGCGTCTCATTTGCTCGGGCGCGCCGACACGCTCGTCTTTATTAATGAAATAGTACCGCCCGTAGTCGTCGCTATTGCGCTGCTCGACGGCATCGAGCAATTGCGTCAGTGAGCTGCTGCGATACAGGCTGACGAGCACATCGCTCTCTAGGCGCAGTCGTGCGTCAATCTGATCCTGAATTTGCATGCGCAGCAACACATACGTCCCTGCCAAGCCCGTAAAAGTAATCAGTAAAAAAACGCAAAGTAACGTAATCATCAAACGAAACGAACTAGTGTCGCTCAGTCGTCCCGGGGGAGAGGCAGGGCTGGTTCTCAATGCGGTATCTGCCGACTCTCGGTATCGACCAAACGATAGCCCGTGCCGCGCACGGTTTGCAGAAGTTGAGTGGCAAAGCCTCGATCGAGCTTGGAACGCAGGCGGCTGATTTGTACGTCGATCACGTTGGTTTGCGGGTCAAAATTGTAGTCCCAGACGTTTTCGAGCAGCATCGAACGCGTGACGATTTGCCCTGCGTGGCGCATCAGAAATTCCAGCAAGCGAAACTCGCGTGGCTGTAAATTAATGGGGATATCGGCTCGGCTTACGTGCCGGCGCAGCAGGTCGAGCTTCAGCTCGCCCACTTGCAATAGCATCACTCCTTGCTCGGGGTGAGCGCGGCGGTATAAGGCGTACAGCCGTGCTTGCAGCTCGGCCAAAGCATAGGGTTTGGTTAAATAATCATCGCCACCGGCTTGCAGTCCTGCGATGCGTTGATCCACGGAAGAGTTCGCACTGAGCACCAGCGCAGGGGTGTTCACGCCGGCCTCACGCAAGTGACTAATCATCGTCAAACCGTCCATCGTCCCGGGCATCAGCCAATCGACGACTAAGACATCATATGCGCGGTTGAGCGCTAGCTCTTGGCCACGCTCTGCATCGGCGGCGTGGTCAACATCATGGCCTGCACTTTGCAGACTTTGAACAAGGGTTTCAGCGGCGTTTACATCGTCTTCGATCACCAGAATATGCATCTTGCTTCCACTTTAAGATACTGACATTGCTAATAGACCGTACATACTCAAGCTGGAGTTAGCGTGAACTTCGCCTCTAGAGCGCGGTCTGTTGTGTTGAATTCCTTGGTGAATTTACTACGAAATTGACGCCGATCTCTACGCAAAATAGGAAAAACATGACTGCTGTCAAAACTCATCGAAATACGACTCACAGCGCTGTTTTACGCAGCTCTTGGCTTCTTTTGGGGGTAGTCTTCTGCCTCGCAATAGGCCGTGTAAACGCTGAAGCATTGCCCAATTTCGCCAAAATTGTCGAAGAAAGCGGCAAAGCTGTTGTGAAAATCACCGCTACGACAAACGCCCCTAATGATGAAGTGGCGGAAGTACCGCCAGGCTTGGAAGAAATTCCCGAGCGTTTTCGTCGCTTTTTTGAACAAGGCCCGCAAGGTAAACGTGCACCACGGCCCGGACAAGGCTTTGGCTCAGGTTTCATTATCGATACAGAGGGCCACGTACTGACTAACCATCATGTTATTGATGGTGCCGACGAGGTCTCGGTCAGTTTGCCCGATCAGCGCGAGTTTGCCGCCACGATTATCGGCAGTGATCCGCGCACCGATGTGGCGCTCCTGAAGATCGACGGCGATGACCTGCCCACTGTGGAGCTGGGTGACTCGGATTCGCTGCGCGTAGGCCAGTGGGTGCTGGCCATTGGCTCGCCCTTTAGCTTCGAATATTCGGCCACGCAAGGCATTGTGTCTGCGCTCTCTCGCGCGCTGCCCGATGAGTCGTATGTGCCCTTTATCCAAACCGACGTAGCGGTCAACCCCGGTAACTCTGGCGGGCCTTTGTTCGACACCGACGGCAAAGTTGTGGGCATTAACTCGCAAATCTATACCCGCTCTGGCGCCTTTATGGGCTTGTCATTCGCCATTCCGATTAACCTCGCTAGTCAGGTCGCAGAGCAGCTGCGTGACCAGGGCTACGTGAGCCGTGGGTGGCTGGGAGTGTTGATTCAGCAAGTCGATCCGTCGCTGGCCGAGTCTTTTGGCCTCGATCGCCCCAAAGGCGCGCTGGTCTCGCGCTTGTTCGATAACAGCCCCGCCGCGGCGGCCGGAGTACAAGTCGGAGATGTCATCATCGAGTTCGATGGCAATGACGTGCCGGACTCCTCTGGCTTGCCGCCACTAGTAGGGCGCACTGATGTGGGTAATACCGTTGAGATGATCGTGATGCGCGATGCCCAGCGCTTGAGCCTATCAGTGACTATTGGCGAGCTAGAAGAGGAGCGTGTTGCTCAGCAACTGCGTGAACCTGCCAAGCCTAGCAATAGCATTGGTTTGCGAGTGATAGAGCTGGACGAGCAAGAGCGCGAAGAGCTGCAAGTACAAAGCGGTGTCCGCGTTGAAGCAGTCGGCGAAGGCAGCGTGGCGCAGATAGCAGGCATAGAGCCAGGGGATTTGATCCTCAAGTTCAACCGCCAAAGCATCAATACGAGCGAGGAACTCGACAGCGCGATCGAAGGCACCGAGCCGGGTAAGACAGTGCCGGTGTTGCTGTGGCGCGCTGGTTCACCGCTGTTTATCCCCTTTACTGTGGAGTAGTGGGAGGGCGAAAGATGATCGCCCCTCCCTAAAGAGCCATTAAAGAGCCATTGCCGCGGCCCCAGATGTGGGCCGCGGCCATGGTCTATAGAGCAACAAAAGCAACAAGAGCAACAAGAGCAACACACTTTAGAGAGCAACCATGAGAACGAAGATGAGAACAACGATGCTGGCGCGTTTTTTTCTTATCACGAGCCTGTTTCTGGGGCTTGCCCATGCAGCGCTGCCTAGCGGCACACTCACGACCTTGGCACCGATGTTGGAAGATACGACTCCAGCGGTGGTGAACATCTCGACCAAGGGGGTGAAGAACGTCACCAGTCCCCTGATGCGGGATCCTTTCTTTGGACAGTTTTTTGGAGGGCGGCGCATGGTGCGCCCCACCAGCAGCCTCGGCTCCGGGGTGATTGTCGATGCCGATGCCGGCTATATCTTGACCAATCACCACGTGATTGAACACGCCCAAGAGATTGAAGTCGCTCTGAGCGATGGGCGCAGCCTGGCGGCGACGCTAGTGGGCAGTGACCCCGAGACCGATATCGCCGTGGTGCAAGTGCGGGCCGATGGCCTGAGCGCACTGGAATTGGCAGACTCTAGTGCCGTGCGGGTCGGGGATTTCGTGGTGGCTATTGGCAACCCCTTTGGGTTGGGGCAGACCGTGACCAGCGGCATTATTAGCGCGCTGGGGCGTAGCGGCCAGGCACTGGGTATCTATGGCGACTTTATCCAAACCGATGCATCGATTAATCCCGGTAACTCTGGCGGGGCTTTGGTCAATCTCGAAGGACAGTTGGTGGGGGTGAATACGGCCATCATCGGTCCCTCCGGGGCGAGTGTCGGCATTGGCTTTGCTATACCAGCCAATACGGCGAAGGGGTTGATGGAGCAGTTGATCGACACAGGCCGTGTCGAGCGGGGCTATATCGGGATTGGGATGCAGACAATGAGTCGTGAACTGGCCCGCGCTTTTGATCTTCAGCGCAACGATGGGGTGTTGATCAGTCGCGTGCTCAATGGCTCGCCTGCTGACATTGCTGGACTGGCCCCTGGAGACATCATTGTAGACATCGATGGCCAAGCAATTCAGGACATTGGCGATGTGCGCAGCGCGATTGCTCTAGCTCGGATAGGTCAGCAACTGGCATTGACCTTTCAGCGTGTCGATCAGCGTTACAAGGCGATTGTTACCATCGGCGCGCCCTAATCCATGATGCTCCCCTAAAGCTGACCGGCAATGCGGTCGCTGAATATCGGGGACAACTCCGACTATTTTGCTGGCTAAAGGCGTAAACATGGCTTCGAACATCAACGACACAGGGATACTTTTAGAATCAGGGACTAACGAGTTTGAGGTGCTGGTATTTAAACTTGGCTCCGACTCCTATGGCGTGAATGTGGCCAAAGTCCGTGAGATTATTACCCCAACTCAGGTCACTAAGTGCCCTGATCAACCCAAAGCAATGCTGGGCATGATCAACCTGCGCGGCCGTACACTGCCTCTCGTGGGGTTGCATCATTATTTTGACGTGATGCCCAAGCAAGTCGATGCCAGTAAGCATTGCGTCATCGTGACGGAGTTCAGCGACGCGCGCTGTGCGTTTTTGGTCGAAGGGGTCGAGCAGATTTTCCGTGCTAGCTGGAGCATGATTCAGCCGATGCCCGATGTCAGCCAATGGGAGCACAGTCAGGTGACAGGCATTTTGAACCTCAACAACCGCCTGATTCCGATGATTGATTTTGAATCGATCTACGCCAGCATGTTCTGCCGCGAGCAGGGCAATGACCGGGTGGCGGAAACCGAATACCAAGTGGACCGCGCCGCACATCGTCTGATGATCGCCGATGACAGTCCTGTGATTCGCAAGACCATCGCCACCACGCTGCGCAATAGTGGCTATACCAACGTGTTGGTCTACCCCAATGGCTTCGATTTGTGGACACAGCTAGAGCACGATTTGAAGTCAGAGGTGGTGCCAGATGTCGTGATTACTGACATCGAGATGCCGCTGATGGACGGCTTGGCACTGACGCGTAATATTCGTAAGGAAGAGCTCTGCAACGATGTGCCCGTGATCTTGTTCAGTTCCCTGGTCTCTGATGACAACCAGAAAAAAGGTGAGCAAGTGGGGGCGAGCGAGCAGCTTGCCAAGCCACAGTTCACCAAGCTGGTAGAGCTGTGCGATAAGTGGATCGCCTTGAAGATGGACAAGCGCATCCGTCGCGCCGCCTAACGACTCAAGCTTCATCCTAGAACGTGCACGCCAAGCGTGCGTGCACGCCACATAGCGCAAGCTTCTGGTAGCCTAAATATTTTTATGGGCTTACCCGATGATCCGATTCTCTACTCCTGCGGCTCTCTCCGACGAGGCCATGCGCGCACTAGAACAGACGACAGGTCTGAGCAAAGCGCCCGCTTTGTACCGCCAAATAGGCAATAGCGAGCCGAGTTTTATCGCCTATATGGGCATGGAACGCGCGCTTGAGCAGTGTGCACTGTCGGTGCGTGATATCGAAATGATCAAGCTCTACATGAGCGTGCGCAACGAATGCGGCTTTTGTCGCAATACCCACCACAAGAAAGCGCTTGCGGCAGGCATCCCCCCGGAGCAGGCGGAGCGTTTGCTGGCACAGCAACCCAGTGGCGATGCGCGCTTAGATTGCTTGCTAGAAGCGCTACACTCATTGATAGACACGAACACGATTAGTGATGCCCAGCTTGCTGCACTAAGTGATCAGGGCTTTGGCGAGGATGCTTGGGTCGACCTTGCCATGGCTGCAGCGACGATTAGCTTTACCAACTGGTTTAACCATATCAATGACACGCCTGCCTAGGATACTTGCCCGCTTGCACGGATTTTGTCGATCTCGCAGAAGCGTGCAATGAAAGATCGCCCTGCTAGCCTGTACGCGCAGTTAGCTCTGTGTGTGGCGTTTAGTGTGTTTATGCTCAAAGGGGGCGCTTGGTGGCTCACCGGCTCGGTGGGCCTGTTTTCCGATGCGCTAGAGAGCTTGGTCAATATTTTCTCTAGCGCTCTGGCTTGGTTAGCCCTGTATCTGGCCAGCTTGCCTAGCGATGAGCACTACCCATATGGGCGAGACAAAATTGAGTATTTCTGCAGCGGTGTGATTGCGGGCATGGTGTTGGCAACCAGCGCAGGTATTGCCTGGGCGGCTATTGATCGTTTGTTTGAAGCCGCTCCCATTGTGCAAATCCAGCTCGGTAGCGTGCTGGCGCTGCTCGCGACGCTACTGAATGCCAGCTTGGCCTGGGTGCTGCACCGTGCGGGCCAGCGCCTGCGGTCGGTGTCTTTGCAGGCCGACGCGGTGCACCTCGGCGTTGATGTGAAAACCACTATCGGCGTTTTGGTAGGGGTCTGGTTGGCGTATTGGAGCGAGATCTACTGGCTCGATCCCCTGGTGGCGCTGCTAGTGGCGGTCATGATCGCGATTGAGGGCTATGAATTGGCGCGTAGTGCCGTCGATGGCCTACTGGATGCGTCGTTGCCGCAGGATGACTTGCAACAGATCCACAAGGTATTGGATAAATTTCGCGAAAATAACGATGGCGATGTCCGTTTTCATGCTCTGCGTACGCGGGCGGCTGGGCGGCGGCGCTTTATTAACTTGCACGTTTTGGTGCCAGGGTATTGGAGCGTGGATAGAGGCCACACGCTGCTTGAAGAGATAGAGAAAGAATTACTGGAGTACTTGCCACATAGCACTATGTCCACCCATTTGGAGCCTATCGAAAGCCCAAATTCTTATATGGATATGGGCCTAGATCGACGCTGGTTGTGAGCAGGGCCAAGCGTCAATAGTCGCGAGACTGCAGCGAGGCTGCGGCGAGGTTGAGGCGCAATGGAGAGAGAGCTGAGAGGCCGTTGAGACAAGATTGCGCCGCATTCTGTCGGGTGTTTCCCAACAAGCTCTACAGTGTCTGTGGCAGACTTGGGGCCTTATTTGCTAGCCCCAGCACCGTCGCCAGAAGTGGCGCTTTGACTTCAGTTCACTATGTCTAAATTTGCCCGCGAACGCGTTTTGAGCGTTCATCACTGGAACGATACACTTTTTAGCTTTCGCACGACCCGGGCGCCCGGGATGCGTTTTCGCAATGGTGAGTTTGTCATGCTGGGTCTCGAAGTCGAGGGCAAGCCCCTGATGCGAGCCTATAGCGTCGCTAGCCCCAACTACGAAGACCACTTTGAGTTCTTTAGCATCAAAGTCCAGGACGGCGCCCTCACTTCGCGCTTACAACACCTGAGCGAAGGTGACGAGGTGTTGGTGAGCAGCAAGCCCACCGGCACACTGGTTATTGATGACCTACGCCCTGGCAAGCGCTTGTTTTTATTCGCTACCGGCACGGGCCTTGCCGCGTTCTTGCCGTTGATTCAAGACCCTGATGTGTACGAGCAATTCGAGCAGGTGATTCTCCTGCACGGCGTGCGCTGGAAGAATGAGCTGGCGTATCAGGAGTTCATTAGCGAAGAGCTGCCAGAGCATGAATTCTTGGGCGAGATGGTCAGGGCGCAACTGCGCTACTACCCTGCAGTGACGCGGGAGGATTTCGCGCACCAGGGGCGCCTGACGGCTCTCGTCGAGTCGGGGCAGCTGTGGAGCGACCTAGATATTGAGCCACTGAATCCCGAGACCGACCGCGCCATGATCTGTGGCGGTCCGGCGATGTTGGCCGATACGCGCGAGCTACTCAATACGCGCGGCTTTGTGATCAGCCCACGGCGCGGCGAGCAGGGCGACTATGTGATCGAGCGGGCCTTCGTCGAGAAATAGCCGCTGAGAGATAGCCACTGGTAGATAGATAAGTGGCTAAGTGGCTACGATGAAATTACCGTCATCGTGGTGACGCTCAGCGCGACAGACGACAGCAGCCAGGCATACACGCGGGCTTCGTCTCCCCACGCTCCTTGTCCGTCATAAGCACGGGTCGCCAAGCGCCAGCAATGATCAAAATACTGCTGGCCACTGAACCACAGTGGCCAACTCAGTGCCGCCACCAGGGCGCTTCCTAGCAGCGTATAGACAGTCCACAGCATGATGCTTTCGCTCAGTGGTGAGTAGGCCTCTATTGTGAGTTTGCATGCGGGGTGACTATTGCGAGCTGGCGCGCATTTGATCGCTCTCAGCGCTCACGCTGCGCCAATATACCGTGCAGATAAATCGCTGATGCTGCATTTTTGACGCGGTAAAGTGAAGCGTCACACCGTACAATACCCCCATGGACACTACACACTTTGGCTACCGTGAGGTCGCTACCCAAGACAAACACCGCCTAGTCGGGGAGGTGTTTGACTCCGTTGCCGATCGCTATGACCTGATGAATGACTTGATGTCGTTCGGGGTTCATCGGATCTGGAAGCATCTCACCCTTGCTTGCAGCGCTGTGCGCCCGGGGCAACGTGTGCTCGATCTCGCTGGCGGCACGGGCGATTTATCGCGGGCCTTTGCCAAACGCGTTGGCCCAGAGGGCGAGGTGGTGCTCGCTGATATCAACGAATCGATGCTGCGAGTCGGGCGCGATCGCCTGCTCAATGCCGGCATCGTCGATCCCATGCGCTATGTGCTGGCGAATGCCGAAAAGCTGCCCTTTGCCGACAAAAGCTTCCATTGCGCGGCAATGGCCTTTGGTTTGCGCAATGTCACGGACAAGCAAGCGGCGCTCAACGAGCTCTATCGCGTCCTGCGCCCTGGTGGGCGACTGCTGGTGTTGGAGTTCTCGCAGCCGACTTCGCAGATGCTACGCGAGCTGTATGACCAGTACTCGTTCAAAGTACTGCCCAAGTTGGGCCAATGGGTTACACAAGATGCTGATAGCTACCAATATCTTGCCGAGAGCATTCGCATGCACCCCGACCAAGAGACCCTTTTGAGCATGATCAAGGGCGCGGGCTTTGAGCGCAGCGATTACGTCAATATGACCGGCGGCATTGTGGCCTTGCACCGTGGAGTGCGGCTCTCGTGACGGGTGCAGCGTAGTGTTAGGCTGGTTTCGAGATCTGGGCCGCATCACCACGATCACTCGCGTTATTTGGCGCGAACGACTCGACACGCTGGTATTGCCGCGTTGGTGGCCACGCTCGCCTCCAGAGAGTCGCGGCGCGGCGCTGCGTAGCACGCTGGAGTCGCTGGGGCCGGTGTTCGTCAAGCTAGGCCAGACGCTCTCCACCCGACCGGATTTGCTGCCTGTTGATATTGCGACAGAACTGGCCAAGCTCCAAGACCAAGTGCCGCCGTTTGATTCCGCTATGGCGATGGCTGAAATCGAGCGCGAGCTGAAAGCCCCTATTAGCGATTGCTACGCCAGCTTTGACGCCGAACCGCTGGCGGCCGCAAGTATCGCGCAAGTGCACACCGCCACGCTGCTCGACGGGCGCGAGGTGGTGGTCAAAGTGCTGCGCCCCAAGATCGAGAACACCATCGCCCGCGATGTGTCGCTGATGTATCTGATGGCGCGGCTGGTGCATCGTTTTGTCGCGATTGGGCATCGCCTGCGTCCGGTCGAGGTGGTGGCCGAGTTCGAGAAAACGCTCTTTGACGAGCTAGACCTGCAGCGCGAAGCGGCCAACGCCGCGACCTTTCGGCGCCATTTCAAAGACTCAGGCCTGCTGTACACCCCAGAGGTGCATTGGCCGTTGACGCGCCGTCGCGTGCTCACGATTGAGCGCATCGTCGGCATTCCGGTCTCAGATATCCAGGCCCTACGCGACGCTAAAGTCAATCTGGAGGTGCTGGCCCAGCGCGGCGTCGAGATTTTCTTCACACAGGTCTTTCGCGATAACTTCTTCCATGCCGATATGCATCCGGGCAATATCTTTGTGGACCCCTCTCAGCCGGACACGCCGAGCTATGTCTCGG
Organism: uncultured Granulosicoccaceae bacterium; assembly: GCA_937921805.1. Lineage (GTDB taxonomy): Bacteria > Pseudomonadota > Gammaproteobacteria > JABXHR01 > JABXHR01 > CAKZUS01. The sequence goes on along the minus strand of CAKZUS010000112.1, from coordinate 797 downwards.
TCGATTTTGGCATCGTTGGCTCACTGACCCACGAAGACCGCGAATACCTAGCGCACAATCTGCTGGCGTTTTTTCATCGCGACTATCGCCGTGTGGCGGAGATGCACGTCGCCATTGGTTGGGTGCCTGCGCATACGCGGGTCGAAGACTTTGAGTCGGCGATTCGCACGGTGGCTGAGCCGATTTTCGAAAAGCCACTCGACCAAATTTCTTTTGGCATGGTGTTGCTGCGCTTGTTCCAAATCGCGCGGCGCTACGAGATGCAGATCCAGCCGCAGTTGGTCTTGCTGCAAAAAACCCTTCTCAATATCGAAGGCCTCGGCCGCGAACTCTACCCCCAGTTGGACCTATGGACGACTGCCAAGCCCTATCTTGAGCGCTGGATGAGCGAGCAGAGTGGCCCCCGTGCGCTGCGAAAAAAGCTCCTGCAAGAAGGCCCCCAGTACGCGAATCTTCTCCCCGCTCTGCCGCGCTTGGTTCACGAGCATTTGGCCTCTAGTGAGCGACGTCATCAAGAGCTCACCGAGCAATTGCGCGCACTGCGTGGGCAGCGCCCGCGCCCCTGGCGTCGCTTTGCCTGGATTCTCGCAGCAGGCAGTGTAGGGGGGTTGTGGTTGTCTGTACCGCAATCGTTACAAATGGCTTTTGTGCAAGATTGGCAGTCGCTTTTTGTTGTAGGCCTACTAGTGTCTATTGTGATCCTGCTCACTGAGCGTCAGTAACAGGATTTTTACACTAAGGACTGACAAAAACCCGACATCACGGATGAATATTGCCCCAGCCCCCGCTGCCTTGCC
>CAKZUS010000111.1 GCA_937921805.1 uncultured Granulosicoccaceae bacterium | reverse complement strand
CTGTGGCGCGGGCTTGGGACGGCTGCGATGGGTAGCCAGGGCGCTTTGACATTCGTCGAGGTCTTGCCGTAGCTGCTCTTCATCGGAGCGATGTCCCCGTAGCCACCAACCAATAACGATGCCAATCACTAGCGCGATGAGAAGAAGTAGGGCTGTTTGCATGATCAGGAAAAACATATTAGCGGTCTCCTAAAACCGTAAATTCGATACGTCGATTCTTTGCTCTGTCCTCGGCGTTATCTTGAGAGGCGATGGGGCGCCGCGCCGCATAGCCTGCGATGCGCAATTGGGCGGGCGCTATGCCGTGGCGAATGAGCTCGTCGCGCACGCCAGCGGCGCGCGCCAAGCTTAGGCGCTGATTGGCGTCTGGATCACCGGTGTTGTCAGTGTGTCCAGCAATCTCGACGCGGCCTGCATATTGCGCAATAAGCGGGACGAGTGAGGCGAGTTTGTCTTTGCTTTGGGAATCGAGGACAAAACTCCCAACAGCAAAGCGCAGCTCTGCGCTGGGCCATTGCTCGATAGGGTGGCTGCGCTCAGAAACATACAAGCCCTCGGCATTGGGCGCGACGCGTCGAAGACGGGAGTTGAGCGTTTGGCCTGCAGGGAGGGAGTCTGCGGCGGCGAGAATGCGCATTTCGGTCTGCGCATCGGGAACATCGCCGCGCAGAACCAACCCGTTTTCTTGCCATGCGGCTTCGGCGGTGTCACTGACTTGCGCGTGTACGGTAAATACCTTGACTAAGGCGTCGAGGGTATTGTCGTCCGGGATGTCTGCGCCGTCGCTGGTCTGGTCTTTAAAGCGAAAGCTTGACCAGTTTTGCTTGGCATAAGCAGAGAGTGTTTGTCGTTGTTCGGCAGAAAGAGGGCCTTCGGCGAGAACAGAGAAGCCCTCTCTGCGCAGCGAAAAGCGATCATTGGGGGCGACAAAGGCCAGCGCAGAGCCTGCGATGAAGCCTGTACTGCCCGACTCAGAATTTGTCTTGTCGGGGCTGGCTGTAGTGGAAAATAGTGTGGGGGTTGTGGGCGCTGGGCTGGGTTGCTCGGGCGCGGTGGCGACGGTTTGGGGGGCGTTTTGTTCATCGCTGGTTGTTGTGCTCAGTGCTGAGCTAGGCCGCTGGGGGGGCGTCTGGGGCGCAGTAGCGACTATTACGGTCTGAGAGTCTTCTGTCTCAGGCGCCTTGTAATCTGGTGCTGGTGACACAGCCTCGCTGGAGGGGATGGGCCTTGAGACACTTGGCTCGGAGGGCAGCTCGGCTACGAAATTAATATCGTTATTGATATCGTTGTCGGCCACCATGACGACGGTGTCTGCTTGTGGTGCGCTCTTGGGTGTGTCTGCTGGCGTGCTTGTGGGGGCGCTGCCATCCTCGGCACCGCTATTGCGCGCGGGACTGAGCACGTCAACGCGAATCACGCGAACGCCTTCTACATCGTGAGCCACCGCCTTCACTGTTCCCGCCAAAGCGCTGCTGTCGTGTTCTGCGTACAAGGTAATCACGCCATCGCGACCACTAAACTGTACCTGTGCGCCGTGTCCTGGTAGCACATCGTCGAGCTTGGTCATCACGTCGTTTTCGAGTCGTGACTCAATCTTGTCGCGATAGAGGCCCAGCCCAATCAGCTCCAAACAGACCCACAACAGCAAAAGTAGCAACAGCGGCTTCAACCACCATTGCTTCGTTAATGAAGTCGCCATAATAGATTCATCTTGCAGAATTATTCTGTTGGATGATGACGAATTCTCAGCCTGCTTTAAATGAATCGACAGTTTTAGAGCCCAGAGGATGGCGCTGCAGGGGCAGTTTTTGTAAAACCCCGATCAAATATGTACCCATATTGTTACGCTAATACCCCGCGCTGGGATCGATTTTGCCCACGAGCGCCGCGCCTTTTCCATGGGCGATAATGTTGCGAGCGATGCATTCGACGCTAGGCTCGATCAGTGTAGCGGCCGCAACATGAGGCGTAATCAGTACGCTTGGGTGTTGCCACAGTGGCGAGTGTGCGGGCAGCGGTTCAGTCTCAAACACATCCAGTAGCGCGCCGCGAAGGTGACCACTGTTGAGTGACGCCAACAGGGCTTGTGCGTCGAGCGTCGAACCACGGCCAGCATTGATCAGCGCCGCGCCTGCTGGCAACTGTGCTAGGCGCTCGGCATTAAAGAATGCCCGCGTTGCCGCCGTCGAAGGCAGAAGATTGACGATAATCTCGCTCTGGCCCAAAAAACGCTCTAGACCGGCTTCGCCGTGTTCGCGGGTGTCGCAGGAGCGCCAGCCGTGCACCTCAAAGCCCAGCGCCTGGAGCGCCTTGCCGACCTCTTGACCCAGGGTACCGTAGCCGAGAATACCCACGCGGCGCTGCACGCTACCAAAAGCATTTTCCTCCCAACTTGATTGGCTTTGAAAGACCCGCGCCCGGTCGAAATTGCGGCCAAAATGCAAAGCGCCATACGCGACGTATTGCGCCATTTGCGGCGCCATGCCCGCGTTCACCAGCCGCACTACCGGCACGCTGGGGCGCTCGCGCATCACATTATCAACGCCTGCAGAGAGAGTGAAAATCACCTGCAAGTCGGGTAGCTGCGCCAGCGACCCTGGCTCTGGATCCCAAATGCAGGCATAGGGCGCGGGCTGCGCGGCGCGCTCCTCCCAAGGAATCAGGCGCGCTTGCGGGAGCGCGTGGGCGAAGGCGCTGACGTATTGGGGAAACTGAGCGGCGGTGCTCTGCAGAAGAATGTTCATGAGGCGTTTTCGCGGTGACGGGCCTGAAGCGGCGTTAATCCAAAGCGCTGACGATAACACTTGGTGAAATGGCTTTGGCTGACAAAACCGGCCGCCACAGTGATCTCGATGAGGCTCATGCTGGTCTGTGAGAGCAGGCGGCGGGCATGCTCTAGGCGCAACTGCAGGTAATAACTCTGTGGGGTGGCGCCTTTATGTCTTTTGAATAGTCGCTCCAGCTGGCGCAGAGAAATCCCCACTTCGCTAGCGATATATTTGGGAGCAAGCGGAGTTTCGAGGCTGTCGATCATCATGTCGATGGCCTGAGCGAGGCGGGGGGATTTTTTGGCATTGAGCGTGGCGTTGGCTTGGCGCTGGATATGGTCATGGCTGCGCGCTGCATCGTAGAGAAATTGCTCGGCGACGGCGCTGGCGACGTTCTCACCGTGGCTGTGGCGAATCAGCGCAAGCATCAAATCCATAGACGCCGTGCCGCCTGCGCAGCTCAGCACCCGCCCGTCAATCTCGAATAGGCTCTCTTGGGGGTGCGCCTGCGGAAAGCGCTCCGCAAAAGAGCTGATGTTCTCCCAGTGCAAAGTGCAGCGCTTATCGTCGAGCAGCCCCGCTTCGGCGACGAGGCTGGCGGCAGTGGAGAGGGCGATAATATGCGCCCCGGAGCGGTAGTGCCGCCACAGCCATTGATGACACTGGCGCGGTTGCTCCAGGCGCACCTCTATGCCAGCGCAGACCACCGCCGCATCGGCCCAGATGGGGTCGCTCAACGAGGCATCGGGGTGGATTTGTAGTCCCGCACTGCTGCGTACAACGCCATTGTCAGGGGTATAGAATCGCCACTGATAATGCTCGTAGCCTAAGTGTCGATTCGCGGCGCGCAGTGGCTCGATGGCACTGCTCAAAGACATCAACGAACAGTGAGGCACCACGAACATCGCAAAGCGGCGCAGAGAGGGGAGAGACATGTCCATGAGTCATAGCCTGCGTCAAAGTATCTATACTGTCACGCGGTTAATATATTCCAGAAACGCCAAGCTAGGGGTCGTTTTGCGGAGACAGGCGCAGAAGTTTTTTTCTGCGCTGGTGTCAGTTACATGCCGCTGAGCAGGTCAGGGCCTAGGATTCTTAGGCATGTTTAAATTAATTGCACACTGGCATTGCATCGACACATTGCCACAGTGCGCAGCATTGAAATGAGGGGAGATAATGAAACGACTACTCACGAGCGCCGCAACGGCGCTGGCACTGAGCGCCACACCGAGCATGGCAGCAGACTGGCAAACCATTACCGAAGAGGCCAAAGGGCAGACGGTCTACTTCAACGAGCGCATCGCGGCGCTC
>CAKZUS010000110.1 GCA_937921805.1 uncultured Granulosicoccaceae bacterium | reverse complement strand
CCCGGTTTTCCGGAGCAGGTTCTGCCCGAGTATTTCGAGGCGCTGGGCGTGCCCTATCACATTGAGTCGGTCGATACGTATTCGTTGGTGATGGAAAAAACCGAGCCAGGGCGGACGCTGTGTTCGCTGTGCTCTCGTTTGCGGCGCGGCATTATTTATCGCGTGGCCACTGAGCTGGGGGCGACCAAGATCGCGTTGGGCCATCATCGCGATGATATCGTCGAGACGTTTTTTCTGAATCTTTTCCATAATGGTCGGCTTAAGGCTATGCCCCCCAAACTGACCAGCGATGATGGGGTTCATACGGTGATTCGGCCGTTGGCCTATTGTGAAGAGGCCGATATCGCGAGCTTTGCACAAGCGTGTGCGTTTCCGATTATTCCGTGCAATCTCTGCGGTAGCCAAGACGGCATGCAGCGCCAAGCGGTCAAGGCGATGTTGCAGCAGTGGGAGCGCACCCAGCCGGGGCGTGGGGCGTCGATTTTTGCGGGCCTCCAAAACGCGGTGCCGGAGCATTTGCTCGATCGCCGCTGGCACGATGCCGCCCAGCCTAGCGCTTCTCCCGATCCGTATTTAGGCGCAGTGCCTGACACCGCACAGAGAGAAACTGCGACAGACCAACACCCACTAACGACGCTGCAAGCGCCATAGCGGCTCTGCTGTGGCGCCGTATTGGGCTTTGTAACTCGGGGCGGGGCTTTGCATAAAATCATACGCCAGCCCCTGAGCAAAGCCGCGCTGCTGTTGCCAGCGATGTAGCACCGACATGGTGTTGTATCGATTGTCAGCGATACGGCCGCTTTGGTAGTAGCTGCAAAAGCGCGCATCACGAAACCACAACGCTGCGGCCAGCGCCGTGCCCCCGACGTCGGCGATGGCAATCTCGGCCTGGCCCGTCGCATTCCAGTGTTGGCCTAGCTCATCAATAAACTCCCGCAGCGGGGAGCGCAGCAAAGGCGCCGTGCGCCCCCAGCGCGCGCGGTGCAAAGCGAGCAGAGTCTGAAAGGCTTGAGGCCAGTCGAGCTGCGCGTTGGTATGCAGTATTTGACCGCCATCGCGAAGAAAGCGCTTGTCGCTGCGGCGCCACTGCGATGGGACAGGTGCGGCCTGTGTGCTGACGTAGCGCAGCCCATCTTGGCGGAGTCGTGCACCGGCTATAGGGAGTAGGTCGCGCGCTTGCAAGCACGGCCAGTCAAACGCCTGCGTCGCCAGCACCGTTGGCAGTTGGGGCACCACACCTAGCGGGGCCAAGTACTCGGCAAAAGCACACGGCTCTTGGGACCAGCGCCCTAGCCATCGTAACCGGCGGCTGCGACGCTCCCAGTACAGGGGAGCAATGCCTGCGAGGGTTTCGTTATGCGTATGCGTGAGCAGTTGTAACTGGTCGCCTCGACGGCGAAAATGTTGCCACCAGCGCTGTACCCAGTCGGGATGCTGCATAAAGCCGCCGCGCTGGCGCTGCCATAATGACAGGTACTCTGCGGGCCACACTAGCGCAGAGGAGCCTCTTCGCAATTGACTAGTCGTTGGTAGTGCGCTTGCTCTTCGCTCGAAGCAAACTGCTGGAAGTGCTCCAGTGTTTGGGCCAACTCGCGCAGGTGTTGGTATTTGTCGAGCTGCGTGGCTTGGCGCTCGGCCGTGAGCTGTTCCTGGACCAAGGTGTCGATGGCTTGGTGGGCCTGCTGCAAACGGGCAAAGTCGGCGTGTTCTCGGATCGCTGCAGCGATATCACTGCGAGATTGCGCGATCAAGCTGTGGTAGGCCTGGGTGCGTGCGTACTCCATCATGGGCCAGCGCGTGAGTAGGGTGGCGAGGATGCGCTGCCTGGACTCGGAGAACTGCTTGATGTTGTCATCAATCTTGGCGCCAAGGGCCTGAATCGTTGCGCGTTGTGCGCGGCGCTCGGCGATCAGCTCCATAGCACTCATCGTGTCCCAGCCATAGCGCAGTGCAATGTGCGACGCCAGCGCGCCGTATTCATTGCTATTGCTGCCCTCGTTGGGCAAATAGCGCAGTAGCCACGGCGCCCATTTTGAGAGAAAATATTCAGAGCTGGCGATGGGCACATCGCTGCTCACCGCCTCGCCCAGGGTGTAAAAATGGGCTTCGCGCGGACTAACGCGGCCATCATTGTTGAGATCGGCCTCGACCTTGGCCGCGCCAAAGCGTGCAGAATTATGCAGGGCGGCAAAGAAGTACGAAGCATAGTCGCGGTAGTCGTCGCCATCGATACTCGCAGAGCAACCCTCGGCAATATCATAGGCGCTGACTGCGCTGAAACCGCAGACTTCTTGATCGCGTAGCTCGCTTGATTGGGGCTTGAAAATCAGCTCGTGAAACGCCCCAGCAAAGCACTGCGTAAAGACGTAGCGGAATCGCCCCTGCGCAGAGAGGCTGTTCAGGCGCTGGGCGAACTCATCGACGGTGATACGCTGGTTGTCCCACAGCTCTAGGGTGTTGTTCTGGAGAGGTTGATTGGAGCTGAAGTCCCCGTGCCCATGGAAGCTGAAAAATAGCTCGCCATCGCCTAGGTCTTGTAATTGCTCTTGCAGAGCCGCCATACCGACATCGCTGGATCCGTCTATGCGCCCAAGGCGATGATTGCGCACCACGTGTTGTTCGGCCCAGTCGTCACCGAAGATCAGCGCAATCAAGCCCCAGTCATCGAGTGTGGTACGGGTGCGGCGAAAGTGCACATCCAGGGTCGGAGAGTCGCCATCGGTAAAATAGACTTTTGGCTCTATATCATTATCGCGCCAGCGCTCTCGCAGCCAGCGAACATTGGCCTCGATCTGGCCTTGTGATGACTGCAATGAATAGCCGCCGCCGAGAATAAACGCCTCGGTCGAGGCCTGTGTAGGCAGGCTTAGCGCAAAAAGCGCGCAGAGCGTGAATGTCCAGTGAGCATGCACAGTATCCACTCCAATAAGATAGCGCTGACGCTAATGGTCAGAAGCAAAGCGAAATTTTCGAAGAAAAACCAAAAGCCTAAGACTAGCGCGCCAAATCCTGCTAGCAGCATGGCTACAGTTTTGGACCACTGAAAGAGGTTACGGCTCACAAAAAGCAGGGCACTGGCAAGCAGCGCGCACAACGCCGTATAGGGCAAGCTCTGCCACCACTGTTCTAGCCACCAGCTTAAGGCCACGTGCTTAGAGTCGAACTCTAGCCGGTACCACCACAGGCCTTGTCCCAGCAGCAAGTCCACCCAAGTTGCGACGAAGCAAAAGAGCGGAAATGCCATCAGCATATAGATGAATACAGCAAATATGGCGCGCATCAGTGTAACTTATCGATCAGGTAGGGTCCCATCGCCAAGGCATCCAATCCTGTGCTAAAAAAACAACGCAATGCGTCGCGAGGGTGCTCCACAACCGGCTCACCCATAACATTAAAACTGGTGTTAAGGATAACGGCATACTGGCTGTGGTGCGAGAGTTTCGTAATCAGGTCGTGAAACAGCGGGTTGATCTGCGCATCGACGGTTTGCAGACGGGCCGTATCATCAACGTGGCAGATCGGTTCTAGCGCCTGGCGATACGGCTCGCGCACTCGGGCGACTCGCGACATAAAGGCCACGGAGCCATCGGTTTCAAAATAGTCGCTCACCTGCTCTAGCGGTACGGCGGGCGCAAAGGGGCGCCACGACTCTCGGTGTTTGACTTCCTTGTTGATGCGTATTTTCATGTCGCGATGGCTCGGGTCGGCGAGAATAGAGCGATGCCCTAGTGCGCGCGCGCCCAGCTCCATCCGGCCCTGAAACCACCCGACGATCTGGCCCTGGTGCAGGCGTTCGGCCACCACAGCGGCAATGTCCTCGACCCGCTGGAACGGGAGTTTGCAGGCGATGAGCAAGGCTTCGATCTCCTCGTCGCTGTAGTGCGTTCCCAGTGCTGCTTGCAGGTGGGGCTGAGGCCGAGAGTCGGTGCACTGTTGATGGACCCACGCCGCTGCGCCCAGAGCCGTGCCATTGTCACCAGCGGCCGGCGGGACATAAATCTCGTCAAATCCGGCTTGTTCGCGCAATACGCCGTTCATCACGCTGTTGAGCGCGACGCCACCGGCGAGTACGAGATGGCGTTGCTGGGTGTCTTCGCGCAGCGCACGCGCCATGCGCAAGGCGGCCGTCTCAAGGAGGCGCTGCGCTGCGGCGGCCAAGTCGCGATGATGATCGGCCAGCGCCTCGCCCTCGCGCCGCGCGGGGCCAAATTCTTTTTCGAATTCTGGCCCAAAGCGCTGTGTGTCCCACAGTGCAAAGCGAAAGCCCTCGTGGTGAATCCGCATTTGGTAGCGCCCGTCCCACTGGACCCACTGCTGGACCTGTGGCCAAAACCGCTGCGCATCGCCGTAGGGGGCTAAGCCCATTGTTTTGCCCTCGTCGTAGTTGGGCCGAAAGCCGCAAAACTGGGTGACGGTCTCGTACATGGCGCCTAGCGAATGAGGATAAAACTGGGTGTGCACTGCACTGCAGCGCCCGTCTTGGCCCTGCCCAAGCCAGCCGCATGCCCATTCGCCAGCCCCATCGAGGCTCATAATGGCCGCGTTCTCAAAGGGACTCAGGAGATAGGCTCCTGCGCCGTGACTCAAGTGGTGCTCGACATAGTGCAGCGGCGGCGGTGACGCGCCCCAGATGGTGTGCAGGGCGCGCTTGAGGTCGCGCTGGCGGAAGAAACTGCGCCCCCACTCGTGGTTAACAAAACGCGCGAGCGCGCGCGGACGGTGGACATGGCGTAGCGCGTAGCCGAGTTTGGGCTGCCAATGCAGAGTCGGCTGAATAGCGAGCGCAATCTGATCAACGTCTTGTGGAGCGAGGCCCGCGACCTCTAAACAGCGCATGATCGCTGCGCTGGGGAAGCACCAGGTGTGTTTGTCGCGGCTCAGGCGCTCTTCTTCAATTGCCACCGTCATGACGCCGTCCTGCATCAGGCAAGCACTGGTGTCATGAAAGAAGTAATTGATTCCTAATATATTCACAGCACCTCCCGAGGCGGCTCTTTTGTGCGTGATTGCCAATATCGAAGTTGTAGCGTATTGGCCCATTGGTTGGCGTGCCACGCCGGTTCGCTGCGGTGAGGCCAGCGTTCGGCCCACTCAGGCGAGCCATTGAGGCTCAATGCTTGTGATGACCCCGTGTCGTGCAAATGCTCTAGCGTCATCCACAGGTGGAGCTGCCCGGGTGAAAAACGGGCATAGGTTTCGTTGTAGGCGATTTTGAACAAGATAATCCGATCGCCCCAGTGCACGCGCAGCTGCGCCGAGACCAAAGTATTTCCTGCGTGCAGCTCACTAATATCGGTGTCGAACTCTTCCCAGAGCTTGCGGTAGAACGCCACCAATTGCGGGTCTAATGTGATAGCGCTGGCTTGGGCGGCCTTCCATCCGCTGGCTTCCATGGCGAAGAAATCATCCAGCGCCGAGGCATCATTGCGCGATCTCAGGCTCAGCGGCCCGAGGCCGCGCTCTAGTGCCTGGCGCTTATTGCGGACATTGCGACGCTGGCGTCCCGAGGACTGTGTCAGGGCGTCGGGGTACAAAATGATCTCGCATTCGGCTTCGCAGGCATTGCGAGGAGCCGAGGCGGCAATGCCCCTGAGCAGTGTCCCCCAACGCGGCACGGGGGGCCAGTCGCCCTTGAGCGCATGCGGGGCAAGGGCGAGGTGTGGGTGGCGCAAACTTCGCCAGAGTAGGCCCACGCGGCGCATAGGGAGCACCAACTGCGTGCCGTCGTCGAATGCCCATGCGAAGACCCTATGGCGCGGAAATAGGAGCCGAGCGCAACGCCACCAGGCGATGCTCTGGCTATAGTGGCGCACAGGGCAATGCTCCCATGCTGATTCAATAGCAAGGCGATGGGAGCGGCTGCAGAGGTTCTCAGCGCTGACTAAACGCGGCACACTGGAACATCCTGAACATGAAAACGGGCGTGGTACATCATCCCTGTGTAGAAATCGTTATCATTGATGTATCGGCACAGTATATCGATTAGTCAATGGGATTCGAAGATCTAGAACGCCAAGCAATCGGAACTTTCACAGAAAGGGCTTACCTCGATTACTCGATGTACGTCATTCTTGACAGAGCCTTGCCGCATATCGGGGACGGGATGAAACCCGTACAGCGTCGCATCGTGTATGCGATGTCGGAGCTAGGCTTGAGCGCCAGCTCCAAACACAAGAAATCGGCGCGCACGGTGGGCGATGTGTTGGGCAAGTATCATCCGCACAGCGACGTGGCCTGCTACGAAGCGATGGTGCTGATGGCGCAGTCGTTCTCGTATCGCTACCCGCTGGTGGACGGGCAGGGCAACTGGGGCTCGCCCGATGACCCGAAGTCTTTTGCGGCGATGCGCTATACCGAGTCGCGCCTGACCCCCTACGCCAAGCTGCTGCTCAGTGAGCTGACGCAGGGCGCGGGGCAGTGGATGGATAACTTCGACGGCAGCCTGCAAGAGCCAAAGATCTTGCCCGCGCGCGTTCCCAATGTCTTGCTCAACGGCGGCAGCGGTATTGCGGTGGGGATGGCGACGGATATTCCGCCGCACAATCTGCGCGAAGTTATCAGCGCTGCGGTGCACTTATTAGAGCACCCCGAGGCGGATCTCGATACGCTGATGCAGTATATTCCGGCCCCAGATTTCCCGACGCGGGCAGACCTGATTACCCCGCTACATCAGCGCCGCGAGATGTATCGCACGGGGCATGGCTCGGTGAAGCTGCGTGCACTGTGGAAAAAAGAAGACCGGCATATTGTGATCACCGACCTGCCGTACCAAGTCTCTGGCTCTAAGCTCATCGAGCAAATCGCCGCGCAAATGCAGGCCAAAAAGCTGCCGATGATCGAGGACTTGCGCGATGAGTCCGATCACGCTAACCCCACGCGCTTGGTGATTATTCCGCGCAGCAATCGCGTAGACCCCGACACCCTGATGCAGCATTTGTTTGCCACCACGGATCTGGAGCGCAGCTATCGGGTGAACTTCAATGTCATCGGCGTTGAGGGCCGCCCGCGGGTGATGCCGCTGCTCGACTTGCTCAATGAGTGGTTGCAGTGGCGCATCGACACCGTGCGCCAGCGCTTGCAGTGGCGCCTAGAGAAGGTCGAGCGGCGTTTGCATCTGCTCGAAGGTCTGTTGCTGGCGCTGCTCGACATCGACGAAGTGATTCGCATCGTGCGCAGTGCCGATGAGCCGAAGTCCGAGCTGATGGCCCATTTTGGGCTGAGCGACGTGCAGGCCGAATATATTCTCGATACGCGTCTGCGCCAGCTAGCACGACTCGAAGAGCTGCAAGTGCGCGCCGAAATCGACACGCTAAGCGCCGAGCGCGCGACCCTGCAGGCGCAGTTGGGCAGCGACGCGGGGCTACGCGCGCTGATCAAGTCGGAGCTATTGGCCGACGCAGAGCAGTTTGGAGATCCGCGCCGCTCGGTCTTGGTCGAGCGCGCAGAAGCCAAGGCCATGAGCGAGCACGACCTGCTGCCCAGCGAACCGATCACGGTGATATTGTCGCGTCGGGGTTGGGTGCGCGCAGGCAAAGGACACGAGCTAGACCCCGCTGCGCTGAGCTATAAAGCCGGAGACCAATACCTCGCCAGCGCCAAAGGGCGCAGTAACCAAAGCGCCTACTTCCTCGATAGCCGAGGCCGCGCTTATACCGTCGCTGCTCATACGCTGCCCTCTGCGCGCAGCCTGGGCGAGCCGCTCACGGGCACACTCAACACGGCAGACGGCGCCAGTTTTGAGGCCGTGGTGATGGGCAGTGACGAGCAGCACGTGTTGTTGGGCACGCAAGCCGGTCATGGTCTGGTCGTGCCGATGGCGGCGCTGGCCTCGCGCAACAAAGCAGGCAAAGCGCTGCTGAGCGTGCCCGACAAGGCGCAGCTTTTGCCGCCGGTAGTGCTCCCCGCGCAATTAGACGCATGGTATATCGCCGCGATCAGCGCCGAAGGCGGCTTGCTGGTGTTTGCACTCTCCGAGCTGCCGGTGCTCTCCAAAGGACGCGGCCTCAAGATCCTCAACGCCAGCGGCGAAGCCCCGCTGCGCTTTATGGTCGCGTTCCAAGAGCGGCACAGCCTGCGCATTACCGCTGGCAAGCGCCACCTGAGCCTCAAGTGGCGCGACCTCGACGCCTATGTCAGTCAGCGCGCCAAACGCGCCGTCAAACTGCCGCGTGGGCTACAGCAAGTCAGTGCCCTGGAGGTGCTCGACTGATGCTCGCGGTCCGCCCTTTTGCCATCGCCGACACTCAGGCGGTGATTGCCCTGTGGGAAGAATGCGGGCTGACCCGCCCCTGGAACAGCCCACAGCGCGATATCTTGCGCAAACTCACCACCCAGGCCGATCTGTTTTTGGTCGGAGAATGGGACGGCGAGCTGGTTGCCGCTTCTATGGCGAGCTACGACGGACACCGAGGCTGGATTTACTACTTCGCCGTCGCCCTGCGCCTACAGCGCCAGGGGGTGGGGCGCGAGTTCTATCAACACATCGAAGACCGCTTGCTCGCGCTAGGCTGTCCCAAGATCAACCTGCAAGTGCGCAGTGATAACCACGCAGTGCAGGCGTTCTACCGCTCGCTAGGCTTTGGGGTGGATGCGGCGCTGAGTATGGGTAAGCGTTTGATAGCTGATGATTAGCTGCATAGCCACGGCAGGGCTAAGACACTGGGGATTACTTGTTTTCGGCGCTTGCTAAGGCTTCTACCCCTTGGCTACATCACGCTGCGGACTAACGCTATGTGGCTCGGGGGCCATCTGCAAATGCAGCTCTTTCCCAGTCCAACGTAGCGCGCGGCATTTGCCTTCGTTTAGCTCCACACCCAGCCCTGGCGCCTGTGGCGGGATGACATACCCGTCTTGCCATTGAATCGGCTTTTGGAGCAGGTCCGCGTAGATGCCGCCCCATTGTTCGATGCCTTCGATTATGAGCAGATTGGGGCTACAGGTGGCGAGCTGGATATTGGCAGCGCCGACAATCGGGCCGCAATATAGGTGCGGGGCAATGGTGGCGTGGTGGGCTTCGGCCATACCGGCGATTTTTTTCGCTTCGAGCAGGCCGCCGACGCGCCCGAGATTCATTTGCATAATCGACGCCGCGCCGTGGGCGAGCACGCGGGCGAACTCGTATTTGCTGGTCAGGCGCTCGCCGGTGGCGATGGGAATACAAGTGCCTTGGGCCACTTTGGCCATTTGCTCTGGCATATCGGGCGGTACTGGCTCTTCGAACCACAGTGGGTCATAGGCCTCTAGGCGCCGCGCCATGCGCAGCGCGCCGCTGGGGGTGAATTGCCCGTGGGTACCAAAGAGAATATCGGCGCGGGTGCCGATGGCCTCGCGGACTTTGGCGGCGAATTGTTCGCTGCGCTCTAAGTCGCTCAGCGATGGCTCGTGCGGATCAAAGGCGGTATACATGCCCGCGGGGTCGAACTTGACCGCCGTAAAGCCCTGTTCGACGTAGTGCAGCGCGCGTTCGGCGGCGAGATCGGGGTCGCTATAGACCCGCTCTTCGGTATCGTCGGCGCTGGGGTAGAGATAGGTGTAGCTGCGCAAACGCTCGTGGACTTGTCCGCCCAGCATTTGGTAGACCGGCATATTGGCCGCTTTGCCGAGAATATCCCAACACGCCATCTCCAGGGCGCTGATAATGCCGCCCATGCTGAGGTCTGGGCGCTGGCTAAACCCACTGGAATAAACGCGGCGCCACAGTGATTCTATGGCAATGGCTTGGTCTTGAAAGTAGCGCTCAAACGTGTCTTCGAGCATCTGCACGACGACCTCGGGGGAGACGGTCGCGGTGTAGGCTTCGCCGACGCCTGTAATGCCATCATCGGTGGTGAGCTTGATAAAGATAAAATACCGTCCCCCGTAACTGGGTGGGGGGTTAGCCACGATAAAAGTCTCTAATGACTGGAGGCGCATGCTGGGTCCTTTCTATTGCTTCTTTTGCGTTGCTTAAGTGCTTCTTAGCGCTTGAGCAGGATAACGTTGCGGATAACTTCGCCGCGTTTGACTTCGGCGATGGCCTCGTTGATTTGCTCTAGCGCGAAGCGGTGGCTGATCATGGCATCGAGATCGAGTCGGCCTTGCTGATAGAGATCGACTAAGACGGGAATATCGCGTTGGGGATGCGTCGATCCCATTTTGCTGCCAATGAGTCGCTGGGCGCTGCCAGCAAAATTGGGCGCATCGAGGTCGAGGGTGACATCATTGGGCGGCATACCCACCAGCACCATGGTGCCGCCGGGGCGCAGTAGCGACGCGCCTTGTTGCATGGCCGCTTTGGCGCCGACGGCGACAAACACAT
>CAKZUS010000109.1 GCA_937921805.1 uncultured Granulosicoccaceae bacterium | reverse complement strand
GTGAAGCGCTGAGCTATCCAGCAGATCTCTATCTTGAGGGTTCAGACCAGCACCGTGGTTGGTTCCACTCATCGCTGCTCGCCTCGTGTGCGATCAATGGTCATGCGCCGTACAAACAAGTACTGACGCATGGCTTTGCCGTGGACCAGAAAGGGCGCAAGATGTCCAAGTCTTTGGGCAATATCATTGCGCCGCAAGCGATTACCAAGAAAATGGGCGCCGATATTATCCGCCTGTGGGTGGCGGCGACGGACTACCGTGGCGAGATGAGCGTCTCGGACGAGATCTTGCAACGCGTCTCAGATACTTATCGTCGTCTGCGCAACACTTGTCGCTTTTTGCTGGCGAATATGGTGGGCTTCGAGGCGGACCAACACAGCGTGGCGCACGCGGATATGCTGCCGCTAGATCAGTGGGCTATTGATCGGGCCTTGCAGCTGCAACAAGCGCTGCAAGAAGACTATACGGCCTATAACTTTCACAGTGCTTATCAGCGTCTGCATCATTTCTGCACGGTCGATATGGGGGGGTTCTACCTCGATATCATCAAAGACCGTCAGTACACCTGCCAGACCGATAGTCTCGCGCGGCGTTCGGCGCAGACCGCGATGTCTCATATCCTTGAGGCGATGGTGCGCTGGATGTCGCCGATTCTGTCGTTTACCGCCGAAGAGATTTGGCAGCATATGCCCGCCCCCAGTGCTGGCGAGCGCAGCCCTTCGGTGTTCTTAGAGACCTACTATGAAGGGCTCACGGCCTTGCCTGCTGATGCAGCCCTGAGTCGCGAGGACTGGGACGCACTGATAACACTGCGCACCATCGTCGCCAAAGAAATGGAGGCGCTGCGCAGCGCGGGCACGATTGGGTCGAGCCTAGAGGTCGAGATGGACATTGCTGTAGGCGGCGACGCCGCTGCGCTGCTGGCGCGCTTGGGCGATGAGCTGCGGTTTGTCATGCTGACCTCACAGGCGCGGTTGCTGTCAGAGCTCACGGCAGAGGCGACGATTAGCACGCCCTGGAACGGGGAGGCGATGCAGATTGCGCTGCGCGCCAGCGAGCACGAAAAATGCGAGCGCTGCTGGCACCGACGCCCCGAAGTCGGCGCGCTCGCTGCGCACCCCAGCCTATGCCAACGTTGCGTGGACAATGTTGAGGGCGACGGCGAAATACGGAGCATCGCCTAATGGGTAAGCAATGGTTGTGGCTGTCTTTGCTGATTGTCGTATTAGATCAGGCCAGCAAAATCTGGGCGCAAACGGTACTGCCCTCTGGAACGATTGTTGTAACGCAGTGGTTTAACCTCGCACTGGCGTACAACTATGGCGCGGCATGGAGCTTTCTCGCCGACGCGGGCGGCTGGCAGCGCTGGGTGTTGGCACTCATCGCCTTAGGGGTGAGCGGCTACTTGATCTGGTGGCTATGGCGCCTGCCTGCGCACGAGCGTGTGCTCGCACCGGCGCTATCGCTGATTCTCGGCGGCGCGGTGGGCAATCTGATCGATCGGGTGTACTTAGGCTATGTGGTCGACTTTGTGCAGTGGCACTACTGGGGGAGCTGGTACTTTCCTACGTTTAATATTGCCGATGTCGGGATCACTATTGGAGCCGTGGCTTTGCTGGTACTGGGGTTTTTCACGCCCGATGACAAAGAAGACAAAAAGGACGCATCATGAAACTCTTACTGGCCAACCCCCGTGGATTTTGCGCTGGAGTAGACCGTGCGATTGAGATCGTTGAGCGGGCATTGGAGCTTTTTGGCGCGCCTATCTATGTGCGCCACGAAGTGGTGCATAACCGCTTTGTCGTCGATGGCCTGCGCGCCAAAGGCGCGGTGTTTGTCGAAGAGCTGGAGCAGGTGCCCAGCGGCGCTACCGTTATCTTCAGCGCCCACGGCGTCTCAGCCGCTGTCGAGAGCGAGGCCAAAGAGCGAGGCCTGAGTGTCTTTGATGCCACCTGTCCGCTGGTGACCAAAGTGCACATGGAAGTCAAGCGCTACGCCACCGAGGGGCGCGATGTGCTGCTAATTGGCCACTACGGACACCCCGAAGTCGAGGGCACGATGGGGCGCTTTGACAGCCAGCACGGGGGGCAGATTCATCTGGTCGAGACGGTGAGCCAAGTCGAGCAGCTGCAGGTCGGGCGGCCGGACTCGCTGGCGTTTGTTTCGCAGACGACGCTGTCGGTCGATGACACGCGCGAAATTATCGAAGCCCTACAGCAGCGTTTCCCCACGATTAGCGCGCCGAATAAGGGCGATATTTGCTACGCCACCCAAAACCGCCAAGACGCGGTCAAACAGTTAGCCGAGCAGGTGCAACTGTTACTCGTTGTCGGTGCGGCCAACAGCTCCAACTCCAATCGACTGCGAGAGCTAGGCGAGCGCCGGGGCTGCGAAGCGCATCTGGTCGCGCGCGCCTCAGATATCGACCCCCAATGGCTGCAAGGCATCGACGCGGTGGGGGTGACGGCGGGAGCTTCTGCGCCAGAGATTCTGGTGCGCGAGGTGGTCGAGCGGCTGCAGAGCCTGGGCGCCCACCAAGAAGAAGAGCTAGAGGGCATTCATGAGTCCACGCGCTTTAGCTTGCCGCAGGCCTTACGCCCGATGCGGCCCAATGCACAAGGCCAGTGGCGCCCCGTGGCATAAAGCCCGCAGCATGGCTGCCGCTCTGTGAGGGATACGCCGAGAAACCGATTGCGGGTTTTTGGCCTCACTTGAACGAGGTGCTTGATGTTAACGCCTGTGCAGACGCAACACGCGGTGTCGCAAATTGCGCGGCGCCTAGAGCCGATAGCGGAGCTGAATGAACGCAATATTGCGCTGCTATGCCACAGCGCCCGCGCGCATCGCAGCGACGCCGAGCTAGAGCTGCTCGGACAAGATGAGTACCGCTGGGTAGTGTATCTGGTCGAAGGCTCAGCAGAGCTGGCTGGCGAGACGATTCAGAGCACGCACCAGCGCGCGTATCAGCCCCTATTACACCACACCAAAGACATTGCCTTGCTGCGCCGAGGAGCGGTGATATTGCGCTTTGATCGGCAGCAGTATCAGGCGTTGATGAGCAAACAAATCCGCGATGCGATGGTGGTGCACGAAGCGCACTTAGAGCAGCGTGAGCTGAAAATTTTTGCGCAATTGCGCAGCGCTCTGAGCGAGCGGCGTATGGTGATGCCCGCCTTGCCGACGGTAGTGCGCAAGGTGCGCAGCGCGCTAGAGAAAGACGCCTGCGGGGCTTCAGCCGAACACTTCGCGGCGGTGGTCAAGCACGACCCGGTGCTGAGCTGGCGCCTGATGCAGGTGGTCAATAGCGCGGCGTATCGCAATAATCGCCCGGTGCTGTCGATGGTGCAGGCGACCGAACGCGTGGGGATACAAACGCTACGCAAACTGGCGCTGGAGTTTGTCGGGCGCGATATGCTGAGCGATGTGGCACATCCGTGGATTCGCGGACAGCTAGCGCAGTATTATGCCGACACCGCGCGCCTGGGGCGTATCAGCTACGCCCTGGCGCAGTGGCTCGCGCAGCGTCAGCTCGCCGTCGATGCTCACAGCGCGCAGTTAGGCGCGGTGTTGTATGCCATCGGGACGGTGCCGATTGTGCATATGGCTTCGGAGTCTATGCATGCGTTTGTTGACGAAGCCCAGTTACTGTCGACCCTGAGCAAGCTCCGGGCGCCCATTGGGAGCTGGCTGTTGGCGCAGGCTGAGCTGGATGCCGAGCTGGTAGACCTGCCGCTGGTGGTCGAGCAATGGCAGCGCACCCACACCACCGAGAGTTGGGGCATTGCCGATGTGGTGAGCACCGCGACGATGCTCGACGCGCAGCAACGCGGTGCCAAAGTATCGCTCTCTCACACCCCTTTGGGCGAGAAGCTCTTGCAAATGGGCTGGAACGCCGATGCGATGCGCCAGTTACTGGCGGCATAGAGAGGGAGAGAAGGGGCGGGCGCTAAGGCCAACAGGCCTCGGGACTGCGCAAAAAAGTATGATCA
>CAKZUS010000108.1 GCA_937921805.1 uncultured Granulosicoccaceae bacterium | reverse complement strand
GTATCAGCGCAGCGAACTGATCGTACGCGTGCGCGAGCCCTCCAGCGCTGAGATTAGCAAAATGCCGCGTGGCAGCGCGCTACTGGGTCAACTCAACCCCGCTGGCAATCCCGATTTGCTAGAGCGACTGCGCAAGCGCGGCATTGATGCCATCGCCATGGAAATGGTGCCACGTATTAGCCGCGCCCAGAAGATGGATGTGCTGTCCTCTATGGCGAATATCGCTGGCTATCGCGCTGTGATTGAGGCGGGGAATCACTTTGGGCGTTTTTTTACCGGTCAAGTAACGGCAGCCGGTAAAGTCGCCCCAGCCAAAGTGCTAGTGATTGGAGCGGGCGTGGCTGGATTGGCCGCGATTGGTACAGCGGTGTCGCTAGGTGCTGTGGTGCGCGCATTTGATGTGCGCCCTGAGGTCGCGGAGCAAATCGAGTCTATGGGGGCAGAGTTTCTCGCTCTTGATTTCGATGAAGACGGCGCAGGTGAAGGAGGCTATGCCGCGCCGTCCTCGCCAGAGTTTCGCGCCAAACAACTCGCGCTATTTCGCGAGCAGGCGGCTGAGGTCGATATCGTCATTACGACGGCGCTGATTCCTAACCGCGATGCACCCAAGCTGTGGCTAGAAGAGATGGTGGCGATGATGCCGCAGGGATCTGTGGTGGTCGATCTGGCAGCAGAGCGTGGCGGTAACTGCGATCTGACGGTGCGCGATAAGGTGATTGAGACGGACAATGGAGTCACCATTGTCGGATATACCGATTTTCCCAGCCGCATGGCCACGCAGGCCTCTCAGCTCTATGCGACCAATATTCGGCATATGATCAGCGATATGACGCCCAACAAAGACGGGCAGCTGTACTGGGATATGGACGATGTGGTGGTCCGTAACGCGACTGTCACCCACGACGGCGCCTTGAGCTTTCCGCCGCCGCCTTTGCCCCTTCCGTCCCCCCCGGCCGCGCGCCCGCCCGAGCCTAGCGCGCAAGAGCGCTTGGCCCAACAGCGAGCGCAGGAGCAGGCGGCAGGCCAACGGCAGTTAAAAATCCTGATAGCCGGTGGGGGGCTAATGGGGCTGATTGGCCTGTTTGCCCCAGCGAGCTTTATGCAGCACTTTATTGTGTTTGTATTGGCCTGTTTTGTTGGTTTCCAAGTGATTTGGAAAGTCAGCCATGCACTGCATACGCCGTTGATGGCGGTCACGAATGCCATCAGCGGCATTATTGTGATTGGCGCGCTGCTACAAGTCGGAAGCAGTCACGCCTTGGCTGGGGCTTTGGCGTCGGTGGCGGTGTTTATCGCGACGATCAATATTGTCGGAGGCTTTATGGTCACCCGGCGTATGCTGGCGATGTTCCAGCGCTCGGAGGAGGGATCATGAGCGCGGGTATGGTTACCGCGTCGTATATTGCGGCAAGCGTGTTGTTTATTCTCAGCCTTGGCGGACTATCTAGCCCAGAGCAAGCCAAGCGCGCCGTGTGGTTTGGCATCGTGGGGATGTTGGTCGCAATTCTGGCGACTGTGACAGGGGGAGGCACGGCGCATACCGGCTGGGTGCTGTTGCTGCTGGCTTTGGGGGCGGCGGTCGGGGTAGTGATTGCCCTGCGCGTAGAGATGACCGGCATGCCTCAGCTCGTTGCTGCGCTGCATAGCTTTGTTGGCCTCGCGGCGGTGTTTATAGGTATTAACTCGCATCTGTCGCCACCAGAGGGTCTGAGCGCTGCAGAGGCGGTCATCCATGAAGTCGAGATTGTGCTGGGGGTCTGGATTGGCGCGGTCACGTTTACTGGCTCGATTGTGGCCTTTGGCAAGCTCAACGGTCGCATCGGTGGCAAGGCTTTGCTACTGCCGCATCGCCATACTTGGAACATCGCTATGGTGGTGATGAGCGTGGTGCTGGGGCTGTTGTTTCTTAATCACGCTGGCACCTGGGCGCTGTTGCTATTAACGCTGGTGGCGCTGGTCATTGGGGCGCATTTAGTTCTGGCGATTGGAGGCGCGGATATGCCGGTGGTGGTGTCGATGCTCAATAGCTACTCGGGTTGGGCGGCTGCAGCGACGGGGTTTATGCTGGGCAACGACTTGCTTATTGTCACCGGGGCACTAGTGGGATCATCTGGGGCGATTTTGTCGTACATCATGTGCACGGCGATGAATCGCCGCTTTCTCTCCGTCATCCTGGGAGGCTTTGGCAATACCAGTGGCCCGGCGCAGGTGATTGAAGGTGAGCAAGTCGGAGTCGATGCGACAGGCGTTGCAGCGGCGCTTCGCGAGGCACAAAGCGTCGTGATTGTGCCGGGATACGGCATGGCTGTGGCACAAGCTCAGACGAGCGTGTCGGAGCTGGTAAAGCGTTTGCGGGCGCAGAATAAGCTCGTACGCTTTGCTATTCATCCGGTTGCTGGACGCTTGCCCGGGCACATGAATGTCTTGCTGGCCGAGGCCAAAGTACCCTATGACCTCGTGCTAGAGATGGATGAAATCAATGACGAACTGGTCGATACCGATGTCGTGATTGTCATTGGAGCGAATGACATTGTGAATCCTGCTGCGCAAGAAGATCCCCATAGCCCTATAGCCGGAATGCCGGTGCTGCGGGTATGGGAAGCGGGTCAAGTTGTCGTGTGCAAGCGCGGCCAAGGCACGGGGTATTCAGGTATTGAAAACCCCTTGTTCTATAAAGACAATACGCGTTTGCTCTATGGCGATGCGAAGGCGTCGCTAGACCACGTGCTGCGAGAGGTCTAGCGCCATTATTGTAGTTGCTAAGGGGCGCAGAGCTATCAGCTCTGCGCCTCACGCAGACGACT
>CAKZUS010000107.1 GCA_937921805.1 uncultured Granulosicoccaceae bacterium | reverse complement strand
ACGACAAATGGATCAGCAAGACCTGCCCGCTCTCGTACGCATGCTACAAGCCTGGGCCGCCGAACTGGGCTTCGCGCAATTGGGCATTAGCGACCTGGAGCTTGACACGGCCGGTGCGCACCTCAGGCAATGGCTAGCGCGTGGGTTTCACGGCGATATGGCCTACATGGAACGCCATGGCAGTAAGCGCTGGCGCCCGCAAGAGCTGGTTCCGCAAACGTTGCGGGTGGTGTCGGTGCGCATGAACTACTGGCCCGAGCATCTCACTCGCCCACCCGCGCACGTCAACGCCCCCGAGCACGCCTATGTCTCGCGCTACGCGCTAGGGCGGGACTATCACAAGCTCATGCGCCGCCGGCTACAAAAACTCTGCGAGCGTTTGGCTGAGCATATCGGTGATTTTGGCTACCGCTGCTTTGTTGACAGCGCTCCGGTGTTGGAGAAAGCCATTGCCGAGAAAGCCGGACTGGGATGGATTGGCAAACACAGCAATCTCGTACACCCCCGTGCTGGGAGCTATTTCTTCTTAGGCGAGATTTATACAGATTTGGCACTGCCCCTCAGCGACGCCCCTATTGAGGATCACTGTGGGCGCTGCACGCGCTGTATTGATGTGTGCCCGACACAGGCGATTGTCGGGCCTTATCAGGTCGATGCGCGGCGCTGTATTTCTTATCTAACGATCGAGCACCATGGCAGCATTCCCGAGTCGCTACGCCCGCTGATGGGCAACCATGTTTATGGCTGCGACGACTGTCAAACCGTGTGTCCGTGGAATCGCTTCAGTGTGCGCACGCCCGAAGAAGATTTTTGGCCACGCCACGCGCTCGATGCCTCGACACTACTGGCGCTGTTTGCCTGGACACCACAGCAGTTCGAACGGCGCACCGAAGGCTCAGCTATTCGTCGCATTGGATATCAGCGCTGGCGCCGCAACCTAGCCGTGGCGCTAGGCAATGCCCCCGTTCCTCATGCTGATATTGACCGCGCCCTCAGCGAGGCTGATCGAGAGGATCAGCTTGTTGCAGAGCACATCGATTGGGCGATAGCGCAACGTTCCTTCAGAGCTACCGCCACCAATAATTAGAACTCGTCCGGCTGGTCGGGTTCACAAAACAAACGCTGCAGCTCAAAATTGAGAATAGCTATTCCTGCCTGCAATCGTCGCGCATCTTCGATATAGCGGATCTGTTCCAAATCATCAGCCGAAAGCACCAACTCATCTGGACGCCAAGCCTCCAATCTCTTCGTTTTTTCGTGTCGCATTTGCCTTTGTCTCCTGGCCCCAGAAGCGGTGTTGTGTCTGTCGTAATCCGGTCAGAAACCGGGCAGCTTCTAGGTGTACAAGACAAGTAGCGACGTAAATTATGCGCTCCTTAATCTCCAGGGATCAGAAAAATCATTCTAGAGGCGAGCTTGTGCGGCGATGCTCAGTGTCACAGGGTTTTGGGATTCGGTCGGGGTTTTTCCACGCACCAGCCCAGCGGCATCAACTAAGCGACTTCGGCGCACTGACCGGCCCAGGTAATCTCTAGCCGACGATTGGTCGTGCTCACTTGGCGAATCTGCGAACACACAACCGGGGCGATCTCTCCCGTGTTGCGCACATGCGTGCCGACACAGGCTTGGCGATCTACACCAGGGATCTCAATAACGCGCACGCTATCACCAAAGCTGGGGGGACGCACCACCGACGAGCGCGCCGCACCGACACTTACCGACTCTTGCGAGACCGCAAAAGCCCGTACGGAATGGTTTTGTTGGATGAGCTGATTAAGCGCTTCGGTGACCCCTGCACTCGTGATGCCTGAGGTGGGCAAATCGAAGTCAATACGCGAGATATTGGCTCCTATACTACAGCCCATTACCGGGGCGTCGATCAACCCGCACAGCAAATGCAAACAGGTGTGCATCTGCATGTGACGGTAGCGCCGGTCCCAATCGAGACTCATGGAGGCGACCTTACCTAAACAGGTTTTCTCTGGCTCTCGGTCGAGCTGAAGCCAAATTTGATCGGGGTGTTCTTGGCCGCGATAGGTACCCAGCACTTGGTAGCTTTGCCCCTGAATATCCAGGGCTCCAGTGTCCCCTGGCTGCCCCCCACCAACGGGATAAAACACACCAGCGCTGAGCAACATTGTCTGTGCATCAAGCGCGAGGACGCGCGCATCGGCATTTTTCCGGTACGCATCAATATCAAAAAGCGGCGTAGTCGCTATGACTGTATCCATACAACGAGACTCGGGTAAACTCCTAATATGGCCCATGCATTTTTGCGGCCAAAATCAAAACAACTCGTCACTTTCAAACAAAAATGGAATATTGATGCAAAGTGAATGGCAATGCGCTGTCGTACAGCCCGAACAGTGGCACGACTTGCTCTCTTGCGTTGAGCAGTCTTTTTATAGTGGCAGTGACTCAAGCTTACGCGAGAGTCATACACATCTTGATGCGCGTCTGTCGCTGACACTAACGCACGAAGAGCAGCTGGCCGGAGGCGGCTTCGCGATGCCTTTTGACATGACCCTTCCGGGCCTGAAAAAAGCACCGGTGGCAGGACTACTCGGCGTAGGGATTGCGCCCAGTTTCCACGGTCTAGGCGGCCTGAATACGCTCATCTGCGAGCACATTCTACGCGCCCATGCAGCGGGCTATTGGGCATCGAGCCTAATGGCTTCTGACTACGGCATCTACTCGCGCTACGGCTTTGGCGAATCGACCCGCATGCACCATTTCTTTGGCCCCACGCCAGAGCTTGGGCTGAACGAGCATGCTCGGGCGCTCGCCGCCACCCAGCGCATAGACTTCCCGATGGCTCCGTATGACATGCTCATCGAAACCATGTGCGAATGGGGCAAGCGCTGGGCAGAGGCTTCCCCTGGCGCCTTCTCGCGCAACGCCTATTTCTGGAGTCAAGTGCTCTCAGCAAAGCGCAACTGGCAAGGCGGCGGCGTACATCTGGCGCTGAGCTACGACAAAGAGTCACCAACTCGCATTGACGGCCATGCGACGTTTCGCATGCTGCCGCCCAGCGACGGCGACACCATGGTGGAAGGCTGGGACATTGACATCATTGAGCTCACAGCCCTCTCGCTAGAGGCAGAGCTAGCGCTGTGGCAAGCTCTAGTAAACCGTCCCTGGGTGCGCACGCTGAGCTGGCGCAATGCCCCGCTGCGCCCGCGATTGCATTGGCACTTGCACAACCCACGGGCGCTGCGGATCAAAGAGCATAGCGACTGGACCTGGCTGCGCCCCATCAACGCTTCTGCTCTACTGCGCTCGCGCAGTTACGAAGTCGATGGACGCTGCGTTCTCTCGCTACACGACCCACTGCTGGCGCACAATTGCGGTACGTATTCGCTTACGCACCAACAAGGCAAGATCACGCTAGAGCACTGCGACGAGCGCCCTGACTGCCTCCTGGACATGTCGACCCTCGGCAACCTGTTGCTCGGGGGCATTAGCCTCAGTGAGCTGGTCGAGGCGGGCATGGTGCAGTGGCATAGCAGCCAAGCGGTGACCCGCTTGTTCGATTGCACGCGTGCGCCTGTGCAATGGAATCGTTTCTAGAGGCGTATAATTGCCAGCTTTGGCGAGAAAACCCTATGTTGCGCTGGCTAGTATTGGCATCGAGTTTGATCAGCACGGGAGTGTTCGCGGCGACGTCTAGCACCGCGCTGCCCGTCGTTGTCAGCGTTGCGCCGCTACAGACCTTCGTCGAGGCGATTGGCGGCGATCACGTACAGGTCTCGACGCTGGTTCCCAGCGGGCGTGATCCGCATTTTTTCTCGCTCACCCCCAAGCAAATCGCCACGCTGCATCATGCCCGACTCTTTGTCGGGGTTGGCCTCAATTTCGAGGCCAATTGGCGCGACAAGCTCTCGCTCGACGCCTGGCTAAACCTTTGCCAAGCCCATCAAGCCCATGACGACGCGCCAGACAGTACAACCAGTACAGACACAGAAGAAAAGACCAAAAGCGAGGCAGAAAACGAAGCTGCCCACCACGACGAGAAGCAAGACGAGAAACAAAACGAGAAGCAAGCTGCTCACAGTCATCACGAACACCACGAACACCACCACCATGAAGACCCCCACTGCTGGACTGACCCGCTGCAGGCACTAGAAATGGGAGAGCGCTTGCGTGATCAACTCAGCGACATGGATCCCGCTCATCGCCAGGATTATCACGAGGGCTTTGACGCCTTTGCCGACTCTCTGCGCGACCTCGACGCGCGTATTCGCGCGATCACAGCGCCGTTGTCGCAGCGACGCTTCTTGGTTTTTCATCCCAGTTGGGGCGCTTTTGCCAACCGGTACGCGCTCGTGCAGACCAGCGTCGAGCAAGACGGAAAAATGCCCAGCACCCGCGCACTCGCTCAACTACTCGAAGCCGCGAAGCGCGATGGCGTGCGAGTGATGGTCGTACAGCCTCAATTTAATACGCAACTGGCCATCCAGATTATCAAGACGCTCAAAGGAAGCGTTATCCATGCGGATCCCTTGGCCTCTGACTACTTCGGCACGCTGCATGACTTCGCCCACGCTCTTGCAACGCAACTGGCCAAGCCATGAGCACAGCATGAGCACAGCGGTAGACATCGACCAGGTGCACTTCGCCTATAGCGCCGTACCGACGCTGAGCGACGTCACCCTGCGCATCGAACAAGGAGA
>CAKZUS010000106.1 GCA_937921805.1 uncultured Granulosicoccaceae bacterium | reverse complement strand
TCGCGACCGACGTGGCCGCGCGGGGCTTGGATGTCCAGCGCATTACTGACGTGATTAACTTCGATGCACCACACGATCCCGAGATCTACACCCACCGCATTGGCCGCACTGGGCGCGCTGGGCGCAGCGGTCGCTCGATGGTGTTTTTGGCGGCACGTGAGCGCTATAAGCTGCGCCAACTAGAGCGTGCTACCCAAGCGAGCATTGCCGTCGAAGAACCCGCGACGGCGAAACAAACGCAAGCCACGCTCGACGGAACTCAGCGCGAGTCGATGGGCGGCGTAGTCGAAAACACCGCACTAATGCAGCGTACGCGTGAGCAGTTGGAACGCCTGCTCGGCGGTGAGCTGGCTGCTCCACTGCCCGATGAGGTAGTGGCGCTGTTCGCTGTGCAGGCACAGCAGCAGGCGCTGCCCTATGATCCTCGCATGAACTTCGAAGCACCGCGCAGAGACTCGCAGCAGCGTGAACGCGGCGGGCGCTTTGACAGTCGAGACCGTAAGCCTCGCAGTGGCTCCCGCGACGGCTCCCGTGACGGCGCGCGTGATGGTGCACGCGGTGCGGCTGCCGGAGGCAAACGTCCCAGCTATGACAAAGTCCAACACGACAACATGGTGCGCCTCAGTATCGGACGTGCAGACGGCATCGGTGTGGGCGACATTGTTGGCGCTATTGCCAATGAGCTAGGCATTGCTGGTAGAGAAATCGGGCCGATTCGCATCCGCGATGATTTCAGCATGGTGGGACTGCCAGAGAATACCTCTATGGCGGCCTTGCAGAAGCTGCACATTCGCGGTAAGCGCGCTATGCGCGGCCAGGGTGAGGGCAGTGGCCCACCACCACGCCGTCGTGCTGCTTAGAGTAGAGAGCTAGCCAGTCGCGCGAGATGCCCCCAAATGACTTATGTAACGGGGCGTCTCGCGAGATAGATAAAGTCTGCAGGGTCATTCTGTGCCAAGCGCCGAAGCTTGGGAAGTTGGCCCTGCGACTCGATTTCTAGGAGCAGATGGTTGGCGCAATGCATTACCACATCCTTGAGACTATCGAGCATTTCACTGGTAATTATTTGCTCCCCAGATTCGATGCGGTCTAGCCAATCGAGCTTAGCGAAAAACTCACACAAACGCTGATCGCTAATCCATGTGGTGAAGAGCTCACTAAGACTCGTTTCCTGTGGACGCTGCCCGTGAGCAAAGCGCACATAGTCGCGTATCAACCGTGTCAATCCCATCTGATAGCCCACAGCCGCCAGCTCTGGCATGGCCATATGCTCGATATGGTTGGCCTGCTTGATCAGGCGAACATACTCTTCGGAGAGCGCTTGCAGCTCAAGCTTGCTAGCAAAATGATGCGCCGGAGGAGGATCGATAAAGAGACGAATCGCCTCGTTCGTATCCGAGTCTGAGTCCCAGTCGATGACAGGTTCAGGCATAAACAAGCGGTAGGTCTGATCACACGCTGGACAGCGAGTGCTGGTTACCACTTGCCCTGCAACGTAGCGCCATTTTAACGGCGTACCGCAGAGCGAAATACCGCAGTGGGTGTTGGCGCAGGTGATGTTCACAAAGCGCGGAGCGAAGAAGTACAGACTGGTACCAAACTGGTTGGCATGCTCAAAGCGCGCGACGCGAAGCGCGTCTGCTGGATCAATGGGGTACATAGGCACGAATCGCTTGACGATAAGCCTGTTATCGGAGCGAGTGCACGGATGCTGAGGCCACGCACCGCTGCAGTGGGCAGCGGCGTGTGGATTTGCCAACTAGGGCACGGCTTAGCGTTTTTTCTGTGCCGGGAGATCAGTGCAGGTGCCGTGCGCGACCTCTGCAGCCATACCCAAGGATTCGCCCAAAGTCGGGTGAGGGTGAATGGTTTTTCCGATATCGATCATATCTGCGCCCATCTCTATGGCCAGGGAGACTTCGCCGATCATGTCTCCAGCATGGGTGCCGACGATGCCACCGCCAATAATGCGCCCCGACTCTTTTTCGAAAATCAGCTTGCTCATGCCCTCATCGCGCCCATTGGCGATAGCGCGTCCCGAAGCGGCCCACGGGAAGACGCCTTTGTCATAAGCAATGCCTTCTGCTTTGCACTGGGCTTCGGTTTTTCCTGTCCAGGCCACCTCGGGGTCGGTATAGGCCACCGAGGGGATTTGCATCGGATCAAAGGCCGCACGGCGTAGGGCGTCGTCGTTCTGAATCTCTCCAGCGATGACTTCTGCCGCGACATGCGCCTCATGCACGGCCTTGTGCGCCAGCATAGGCTGCCCAACCAAATCGCCAATGGCAAAGATGTGTGGGACATTGCTGCGCATTTGCGCATCGACGCCAATAAAACCGCGCTCATCGACCTGCACGCCCGCCGCCTCGGCGCCAATGCGGCCTCCATTGGGGCTGCGCCCTACCGCGACCAACACTGCATCATACGTTTGCGTCTCGGTATCGCTGGCGTCCTGGACCTTCTCAAACTGCACTTCAATGCCTTGCTCAGTGGCCTTGGCAGCGATGGTTTTTGTGCCTAGTTTGAGGGCATTAAAGCGCTTGGCGTTGTACTGTTGCCAGATTTTGACCAAATCCGCATCAGCGCCGGGCATCAGGGTATCGAGCATCTCCACCACGTCGATAGAACTGCCGAGGGTGCTGTAGACCGTCGCCATCTCTAAGCCAATAATGCCGCCACCGATGACGAGCATTCGCTCAGGGACGTCTTTCAGGGCCAAAGCGCCGGTAGAGTCGATAATGCGAGGATCATCGGGCAAAAAGGGCAGAGCGACCGATTGGCTCCCTGCAGCGATAATGGCGTAGCGAAAACGCAGAGGTTGCGCAGTATCGTCGCCTTGAATATGCAGTGCGTTGGCTCCGGTAAAGTGGGCAGTACCGTGCACTACTTGTACTTTACGGGCTTTGGCCATACCAGCCAGCCCGCCAGTAAGCTTAGCGACGACGCCGTCTTTGTGCGCCCGCAGCGCATCAAGATCGACTTCGGGGGCTGGGTACTTCACGCCCAAGGCGCCCATATGCGCGACCTCGTCCATGACCGCCGCGACGTGCAGCAAGGCCTTAGAGGGAATGCAGCCCACGTTAAGACACACACCGCCGAGGGTTGAATAACGCTCCACAAGCGCCACCTTGAGGCCTAAATCTGCTGCGCGAAAGGCTGCTGAGTATCCACCGGGACCGGCACCCAGCACCACGATGTCACAATCTAGCTCGCCAGCAGGAGCGCTGCTGCTGGCCGCTGCAGGCGTGGATTCTGGCTTGGCTGACTCTGACTCTGACTCTGGCTTGGCTGGTTCTGGTTTGGCTGGTTCTGGTTCCGTGGATGCTGGCTTTGCCGCCGCTGGCGTCGCCTCGCTGATTTCCATGATCGCATCGCCCTGCGAGAGCTTATCGCCAATGTTGATCAGCAGCTTCTCTACCGTTCCGGCCGTTGGCGAGGGAATTTCGATAGAGGCCTTGTCAGATTCCAAGGTCAGCAATGCCTGCTCGGCGGTGACCTCATCGCCCACAGCAACGAGGATTTCGATTACTTCAACATCGGCAAAATCACCGATGTCGGGGAGGGTAACAGTACTCATGATCCGCTCCTCACAACAATAGCCGGCGGATATCGCCGATCGCTTGGGCATAGAAGGCCATAAAGCGGGCCGCCAGCGCGCCGTCGATCACGCGATGGTCGTAGCTCAAATCCAGTGGACACATCATACGTGGCACAAAGGCTTTGCCGTCCCAAACGGGTTGCATCCGAGCGCGCGTGATGCCGAGGATCGCCACTTCTGGCGCGTTGACCAGTGGGGTAAAGGCGGTACCGCCGATGCCACCGAGGCTGGAGATCGTCATGCATGCGCCCTGCATCTCATCGGGCTTGAGTTTTCTATCGCGTGCACGCTTGGAAACAT
>CAKZUS010000105.1 GCA_937921805.1 uncultured Granulosicoccaceae bacterium | reverse complement strand
GAGAGGGAGACAGCAGTGTCGAGCTACCGGGCGAGAAGATCGTTTCGCCACCACTGCCGGGGCGCCAGCTTGGCACCACCCCTGAGATCACCTGCACGGCATTGTCGCTCGGCAATTGATCAAGAGCAGCCCGGACGAGCTGGAGGTAGCGCTCCGGCCCCGAGACCAGCATCACATTGCCGTATACGCTTTGCTTGATCGCAAAACGTGAGTCGGCAATACCGAGGTCGTGCAAAATACGCTGGAGCGTATTGGCCGAAATATTCTCAAGCGGCAACACCTCGGTGCGCACTTCTTGGCTGTTATAGAGGTACAACACAGCGCCGTCGTAATACCACACCAAGCCAAAGGTTTTACTCAGAAAATCAAGAAACTCGCGCTCACCCATTTCGGGCAACTTGCCTCGAACTTGCCCTTGTACCGCATCTGAAAGGCTGACACTCACCCCGACATTGGCGCCAAAACTGCGTAATACAGAACGCAAATCCTGATCAATCAACACATAGGGGTATGGCGCATTAGTCAGTGGCAGCGTTGCGGCATGCGCAGGCATGTAAAGTAAAAACAATAATAAGAGAGGGCGCATATTAAAACTCATAATCTGCTTTCTCATTGCCACGTTCTAAACGCAGTGCGTCAGGCGTGATAGCTGTTAAGGTCCAGCCATCATCTAAACGGGTCCCTTCAAAATAAATCTGCCCATCCTCCAAAATCACATACGGCGGCGTTCCCTGCCATATCCCTTTGACTTGCAGGCGCGGTAATTCACTGAAAACAGGCAAACCTCGCAGAGACAAATGCTCGCCGTACTGACGTAGAAAATCTTCACTAACGCGCTCCCACGCTGCAGCGTGCTCTGCTGGCAACTCTCCCTGCGCCTCGACCACAGAGCCATTGCGCTGCACGCGCAAAGGCACGCCCTCTTCGCTCAGACGTTGCCTTAAGCTGGCCAGTGCCGTACTCGCGACCATCACAGCCTCGGTCTCCAGCTCCGCCACATCGGGCACGTCCGCCCGGATGGACTCTGCCAGTTGCTGCAGCTGATCCACCGTCTCGACCCACCCACTGAGTATGATCACGCCTCCTTGCTGCCCACGTGCCGTGACGGGGTAGTCGAACTTGGCCATAGCCGCGCGCACTTTAGCGAGCAAAGACTGCGCATCAATGACCCGCACATGCACATCGCTGCGTTGCTCCAGCACATCGAGTAGCTGATCACGCAGCTGCCCTACTGGCATCGGCATTTCTTCGCGAAAAACCGTCACATCCCACTGATCCGCAAGAGGACTAAAGCGCAAGCTTCGCGCCGGGACATCCAGCGACGCCAGTTGGCGCTTGAGCAACCACTCCTCATCGCGATTGGGAGGCACATCAGAGACGCCGTTTCCAGCGAGGATAAACACCGCACCCAGCATCGCCACCACCAATGCCAACAGCACCAGTCGCTGCGCGCCGCCCTGGAGCAGGCCTCCCCAACTGCGGGCTTCGGTACTTGTCTCTTGCAGCTCGGGCTGCTCACCGAAAGCCTCGGAGACGGGTGGTTTGCGCTGTGTCAGGCTGCTCCATGAACGCTGCAATCGCTCGCGCGGCGTCTTGGGCGGCAACAGTTGCACCTCCAAGGCGACTGTCACCAATCCCATTTGCAAATAGGCAGGAAACTGCGTTAAGCGCACCGTCTGCGCCAGTTCTTTGCCATCAATACTGAGCACACCATCCAAAGGCGTGACCAAGAGCCCTTCGTCGTCTAGCTCCAGTCGGCAGTGGCGCTCTGCAATACTCGCATCGGAGAGGATGAGATCGCAGCTGGCACAATTGCCGAGCGTGTACTCCCCGACAGGCAGGCATTGGATCACCCCACGATGCAAGCCAGACAGCATCTCTAGAGTGAATTCTGTACCCGACACATCGCTCACCAGAGCGTCACCGCAGCTCGCTCAAGGGCCGCTTTATGGGCCTCAAAGTCCATCACGCCTCAGAGGCTCTGAGCACGCCGCCAAATCTCCGGCAACAGCTCTAGCGCAGCATCGTAGCCAGAGA
The DNA here is from genome assembly GCA_937921805.1 of uncultured Granulosicoccaceae bacterium. Lineage (GTDB taxonomy): Bacteria > Pseudomonadota > Gammaproteobacteria > JABXHR01 > JABXHR01 > CAKZUS01. The sequence continues at coordinate 1,021 of CAKZUS010000105.1, read as the reverse complement.
CCAACTTAGACAGGCTTCTGTATTCGTCGGGGGTCACTCCGGCATCAATCTGCCTGCGCACTCCCACTCGGCCCAGCTCTAAGCGCTCGACCATGCTCTTGAACTCGACGCCCGTCGCATCGGTGGAGAGCTTTTTGATAATTTCTAATTCTTTTAGCTGGTTAGGTAACACTGGGCATTTCCTCTACAGTAGACTCTTCAACACGTGGCGCCCCAGCGCCGCGAGTCTAAAGCCTTGTTACGGTATTTAATTGCGTTTCTCAAAGCACCACGCAATACTCAACAACAGGTATTGCGTTTTTTGAGCACAACTTGTGCTTGGTATTACGCAGCCCTGATAACCAGGGTTAGCAATGCAAACATGGAGGAGCTGTCAATTACGTGAACAGAGCAAAAAAATACGGCCAAAACTTTGACGTTTCCGCCTTTAGCCGCTATAACATTGGACGTGGAAGGCGCATTGGCGCCACAACGCCAGCAAGATTGGGATACCGACGTGATAGATAACGATAAAGTAGTCGGCTCGAAAGTAGACGTTGACAGCTTTGACAAGCCAACGCTTGGCCTCAAAGGCAAAATGCTTTCTGACGCACGCCGGGCGCAAGGACTGCGTGCAGCGAGCGACTCAGGCGGCTCGCTCGTCTCCGCGCTCGACAGCGCCGCGAGCAATGTCAGCAACAACAAGACCTCTACCACCGCCGAATCGTCCACGCTATTCGAAAGCGGTGCGGTAGCGAAGGCGTCTGCGCTCAATGATCGCGACGTGAGTGTCATGAACTATGTTCGCGCCAACGATGGGCAGTATCTCGTCGAAGAGGGCCAGTTCATCCGCCGTGGCAACACCTTCATCATCACCGATGGGCCACTGGCCGACTATAAGGTGGTCTACAAAGGGGGCCGGAATTTCCAGATTCGCAACCCCGACGGCGATCCGTTGATGATCTATCACGGCCCGCGTCGTCGCGCCCGTATTGCCCCCTCTGAACAAGAATCAATGGGTGCACGTCGCAGTACTGGTGCG
>CAKZUS010000104.1 GCA_937921805.1 uncultured Granulosicoccaceae bacterium | reverse complement strand
CCAGGCCAAGTGGCTTGCGCACGGGCGAGGACTTCGGGGCTAGGGCATATCCAGCGGTGGAGTTGCTCGATCTGGGAGGCGATCAAAATCAAGCCCTTGTTAGGATCGCGCGATTTGAGATGCAACAAACGCTGCACTGCGGCAAGATTGGAAGGGTCGCAGCCCAAGCCATAGACCGCCTCGGTTGGATAGGCCAGTATTCCTCCCGAGCGCAGTACTGTGCTTGCCGCCTCAACACTGAGGCGGGTCGTCATGTCTTTTTACGGCGAGCCGGCGCGCGTTTCTTCTTCTCGGGAGCTTCGCTTAGCCAAGTAGTCGCCTCTTCCAGGGTGATGCCTGCGGCCTCTTCTTTGCGCTCTTTCGGGATTTTGGCGTTCTTTTTCCCGTCGGTAATATAAGGCCCCCAGCGGCCATTGAGAATCTGGATTGAAGTGCCATCGAAGAGTTTGACAATCCGCTCGGCATCGGCGCGTTTTTTCTCCGCAACGATATCCAGAGCCGCTTCGAGGGTGATCGTATAGGGATCACCTTCTTTCATGGAAGCAAAGCTGCTGCCGAATTTTACATACGGCCCAAAACGCCCAATGCTAACACTGATTTTCTCGCCGTCAGCGGACTCGCCCAGGTGGCGTGGCAAACGAAAGAGTGTGAGCGCTTCTTCAAGGGCAATCGTATCGATGCGCTGCCCAGGGAGGAGACTGGCAAACAGAGGCTTTTCTTCGTCTTCACGACTGCCAATTTGGATGATCGGCCCGTATCGCCCCAGGCGTGCGCTGACAGGGCGGCCGGTTTTGGGGTCGGTGCCTAGCTCGCGCGACTGAATGGCCTCGTCGCGACTGACGCTGGCTTCCTTGTCGACAATGAGCGCGTTAAAGGGCTGCCAGAAACCATCTAGCAGCGGCGTCCATGCTTTTTCCCCGCGCGCAACGGCGTCGAGATCATCTTCTAGACGCGCGGTAAAGGTATAGTCAACGTATTGCTCGAAGTGCTTGGATAAGAAGCGATTGACCACGCGCCCTGTGTCGGTGGGGATAAAGCGCCGCCCATCCATTTCTACATATTCGCGGCTCTGCAGCGTGGAGATAATGCTGGCGTAGGTAGAGGGGCGACCAATGCCAAACTCTTCCAGCGCCTTCACCAACGTCGCCTCGGTGAAGCGCGGTGGCGGCTCAGTAAAGTGCTGACCCAGCGCAATGTCCTCGAGTGGCAGCTGCTGCCCGACCTCTAGTGGCGGCAGTTTGCGCTCATCGTCGTCGCTAGGCTCATCGTCAATGCCCTCGCGGTATACGCTGAGGTAGCCGGGGAAGCGCAGCGTAGAGCCTGTGGCGCGAAACATATCTTGGGCGCCGCCACAGAGTAAGTCAGCGGCCACTTGGTCGTAAATTGCCGGCAGCATTTGTGAGGCAACAGTACGTTTCCAAATGAGTTCGTACAGGCGGAATTGATCGCTGCTAAGAAACGATTTGAGATCGACCGGGCGGCGCTGCGCAGACGTGGGACGCACGGCTTCGTGGGCTTCTTGTGCGTTTTTCGATTTGGTCTTATAGACGTTGGGCTGTTTGGGCAGCAGCTTGTCACCATAGTGGCTGCTGATGGTGTGCCGCACATCCTCTATGGCTTCTTGCGACAAGCTCACGGAGTCGGTTCGCATATAAGTGATCAGGCCTACCGCCCCTTCACCAATATCGACCCCTTCGTAGAGTTGCTGTGCGATACGCATGGTCCGACTGGCGGAAAAGCCCAGTTTGCGTACACCCTCTTGCTGTAGCGTTGAGGTGGTGAACGGCGCCTGCGGGTTGCGGCGGCGCTGTTTCTTCTCGATGTTGTTGACTTGCAGGCTGCCGTTTGCGGCAGCAATTAAGCGCTCGCGTACGCTGTGGGCCAACTCGGTATTGTTGACGGTAAACTGCTTGACGCGCTCACCTTCGAGCGTGTGGAGCTTGGCGCTAAAAGGTGTGTCGTGGCCAATCTTGGCATCCACACTCCAGTATTCGCGCGGCTCGAATTTTTCTATCTCGTCTTCGCGCTCTGAGATTAATCTCAGCGCAGGACTCTGTACGCGCCCAGCAGACAGGCCGCGCTTGATTTTTTTCCACAGCAGCGGCGAGAGATTAAAGCCCACCAAGTAATCGAGCGCGCGGCGTGCTTGTTGGGCATTGACTAAGTCGTAGGCGATGTCGCGCGGCTGGGCGACGGCCTCTTGGATGGCGCGCTTGGTGATTTCGTGAAACACCACGCGCTGCACGACTTTGCCTTCTAGCTCCCCCGCATCGCGCAGTAGCTCGACCAGGTGCCAAGAGATGGCCTCGCCCTCGCGGTCCGGGTCAGTGGCGAGCAAAAGCGTATCGCAGCGCCCGAGTGCTTTGCGGATAGCATCGACGTGGCGCTTATTGCGCTCAATGAGCTCATAGCGCATGGCGAAATTATCTTCAGGGTCGACTGCGCCCTCTTTGGGCACGAGGTCGCGCACGTGGCCATAAGAGGCCATGACCTTGAATCCAGCTCCAAGATATTTTTCGATGGTTTTCCCCTTCGCGGGGGATTCGACGATGACAAGGCTACCCATGGGTTCCAGCTAGCGATTTTTAAAAAATGCGTTTTGTTTTGAATAAGGCGCGACAAGGCGCGCGACTAGGCTCGAATGTAACAGCGCAAGGCCTTTGCAGCAAATCGCTAGGCATCACACTTGGGTTGAGATCAAGCCAGAGCGTAGCGTCCGCCACCATAATGACGGGCCAATCCGTTGAGTTCGAGTAACAGCAAAGTTGATGCCGCGTCCGCTGCGGGCATCTGTGCCTGCGTCGCAATCACGTCAAGCGCCCGAGGCTGAGTATCGAGCGCCCCGAGCAAGCGCTGCTCGTCTTCGCTCAGTGGTGCGGAGGCCTCGGTGTCGCTCTGATCTGGCGGCTTGGAGTGATCCGGCGAGCTGAGCAGCGTAGCGCCGTTCAGATAAGGGCCAATTTCTTCCAGTACATCGTCGCTGCCTTCGACGAGCTTGGCACCATCGCGAATAAGCCGATGGCAGCCCCGCGACTGGGGACTGTGAATAGAGCCGGGTATCGCCATGACTTCCTTGCCTTGCTCTAGAGCCAAGCGTGCGGTGATCAGCGAACCACTGCGCAAAGTCGCTTCGACGACTAAAACCCCGAGGCTGAGAGCACTAATAATGCGGTTGCGCCGAGGAAAGTGCGAAGAGTGCGGCCCTACGCCCACAGCGAACTCTGACACGATACATCCCCGGGCGCCGATGTCATGAGCCAGCTCACGGTGTTGAGCCGGATAGATTCGATCTGGGCCGGTGCCGACCACCGCGATAGTCAACCCCCCCGCAGCGAGTGCGCCACGATGCGCGGCGCCATCAATACCCAGTGCTAAGCCGGAAGTGATGGTCAGGCCACGTTGAGCTAGGTCTTGTGTCATGGCCTGAGCTGTGGCGCGTCCTCGTTCGCTGGGGGAACGGCTGCCGACAACGCCCAGCTGAGGCAGCGTGAGCAGATCGGGGTCGCCCACGACATATAACAGCGTGGGCGGGTCATTGAGCGCGCGCAACGAACGAGGGTAGAGCGGGTTGTCGAGGGCGATGAGGTGGCGCGGGTGCAGGCCCGCGTCAGCCTGCCACGCGAGGTCGCGATCAATCGCCTCTTGTTTTGGGGTGTGCAGCGCGCGAGAGACGCGTTCGCTGAGACCGTAGCTGGTGAGCTGTGCGGCGCTGGCGCCGAGAATGGCGTCGACGCTGCCGAGCGCTTCGAGCAGTTGCGCGACACCTACATTACCCAATCCGTGGGTGTGTCGCAGGCGGAGCCAATTGGCAGTATTGTCGTCCATGGCGCCAGTATAGCGCCTGCTTTTAGTGGGATTGCCTGCGCGTGAGAGTCTGTCCGACTTGCAAGGGAAAATCAGCCGCGACCAGCTCGGCGACGGCTGTGTTCTCTTCCACCGCGACAATGCGCACCATGCTTTGGTAGCGCCCGTCACGCTGCGCGCTCCACACATCGCCCGCGCGGGTGATGTGATCCGTGCGCAGAGCTACGAGTTGCCCCGGGGAGCTGGCTGCGAGAGCATTGTAGACGCGCTCTATCGTCGCTGTGGCCGCCTGTGAGACAGGGTCTGAAGCCGGATTGGCCTGCGCCAGTCGCTGCGCCTGTTCTCGATGGATCAAGAGGGCGCCGGGGCGCAATGCTCGCCAGCTTTTCTCGACTTGGAGTCGTCCCGGCGTACCGCCTTCGACCACGCGAAGAGCCGCCGTACGGCGTAGGGCTTGCACTGAACCTTGGTCATTGCGCAGGGCTTCGTAGGCAAAAAATAACTCACCCGCTCGATACTGCCCGCCAGCAAAGACATGATCGAACTCCACGCCCAATAAGCGGCCTTCGATAGACAGGACTTTGTTCTCCAGCACCGTCGCAGGCCATTGATAGAGGTAGTCAGCCGCACGCTCTTCAACGCCAGTGCTATGCTGCGTAGCGCTAGGTGAGAGGATGCGAGTGGCGATAGGGGCCGCCGTGATGGAGGAGCGCACAGGGGCGACTGTTGCGGTGGAGGCAGCCTGAGTGGGCATTGCCATTGTCATGGTGGGGGCTGTGGCCACATTGCTGCCGGCATAGGGCTCGCCATGCTTGATCAGGC
>CAKZUS010000103.1 GCA_937921805.1 uncultured Granulosicoccaceae bacterium | reverse complement strand
AATCGACACGCTGGGGAGAGCGCCTGGGGTTGCTGGGGTCTCTGGCGTGGTGGAAGTCTCGCCGCCGCTACCATTCCCGCTACCGCCGTTCTCTGATGTCGTCGAAGAAGTGCTACCTCCGCCGGAGCCGCCGCAGGCACTGAGGAGAACAAGCGAGAGAACGAAGCACAAGAGATATGGCATGTATCTGTCAGGTGAGTGGTTTGTAATAAATTTTACCACGCCCCTTCACTTGCTAGACCCGCGCAACAACCGTGTGCTTTTATTGGGTCTCTGGGCTTTTAAAAGCGCACAGGCCCTGCGTGTTCGTAGTGCTGAACATCTAGCGAGAATCGCTCGTAGCGGCTACTGGGGGGTGCCACGATAAACTGGTCGTAGATATGGCTGACATGGGCAAAATAGGCGCAATTGCCTTGCAGGGGGCGAATGTCGAACTCTTCTGCTGGCAGGATAAACGCGGTGTCTCGTCTGCCGATGATCGCTTGGTGGATGACCTTGGCTTCTAAAATCGATGGCTCTCGGCTGCCGTAGCAGTGCTCGTAGATATAGATTTCTTGTTGACTGAGGCCGTGGCCTTTTTGCAGCGCGGTCCATTCGATAATAAACGCCCCATCTAGCGTGCCCAGTCGGCTAATCAAGAATGGCTCTGGCAGCCCCGGCAGGTGCAGTTGCACGTCGGGTTCTTTGGGGGCTTCCCAGGTGAGGGTGATGGGAGTGTCTTCGTAGGCAAAATCGGCAAAATAGGTCCCGCTTGCGTAGGGGCTGAGGGCGAGCCGCTTTGTGCTCTCAGCGCGGGCGCTAAAGCGGTGCTGCTCGGGGATGGTATAGGCCAAATCTTTGCCGTTGCGCGTCTCCAGAGTGACGCGTACTTGGTCTTGCTGGCGCGACACCAATACGGTGCCCACAAAGCGGATATCGCTGGGCAACAGGCCAAAGCTGGCCAGGAAGTTGGCGCGGTATTCGGCGCAGCCGCTAAGCGCGAGTAATAAGGTGAGGGCAAGCAATCGATTCATACCTCTAAAATCGACCGATAGGCAGCGCTCTTGAAGTGAGCGATACTCTAGTGATGACAAAGCCGCGTTTTAAAAAGGTCTACATCGAGATTGGCAATCGCTGCAATTTGCACTGCCATTTTTGCCCCCAGAGCACACTGCGCCGTCAGGCGGCGCAGATGAGCGTGGAGCAGTTTCGAGAGATCGTCCAAGAATTAGCCCCTCATACTCGCCAGTTTTGCCTGCATCTGATGGGCGAACCTTTGCTGCACGAGGATATTCTGGCGCTGCTTGATGTGGTCGCAGCGGAGCAGGGGCGCGTGGCATTGACCACTAATGGCAGCATGATGGCCGAGCGGCATCAGCGGGCGATGCTGCATCCGGCGGTGCAGCAGCTCAATATCTCGTTGCAGAGTTTTGCGGGCAGTTTTGGCGATGCGGATGATGGCGTCTACCTCGGGCGCATATTGGCCTTGTGTTCGCGGGCGCTGTCCGAATCGCCTGCCCTGAATATTAATCTGCGCCTCTGGAATGCTGCGAGCCCTGGTGAGGTGCTGCAGCGCAATCGCTCTTTGCTAGAGCGCCTCTATGCGCACTTTGATTTGGTGCTGCCGAATGAGCTATCGCGCCTGGGCAATCGGCTGGCGGGGCGAGTTTTTGTTAACGTTCAAGAGGCGTTTAGCTGGCCCGATATGCCCGACACACCTGATCATGCGCCCGATAGCGCCCATAAAAGCGAACCTATAAATGGGCAGGCCAATAAGCGCGGGCGCTGTCGTGGGGGGCAAGATATGTTGGGAGTATTGGCCGATGGCACGGTCGTGCCGTGTTGTCTGGACAGCGAAGGCGAACTGGCGCTAGGGCAAGCCCGAGAGGGGGTGCTCAAAGCCATCGCCTCAGCAAGAAACCACAATCTGGTTGAGGGCTTTAAGCGCGGTGAGCTGCGAGAGGCGCTGTGCCAGCGCTGCGACTACATTCAGCGCTTTGCTCGCTAGCCCTGCCATCGCGCGACATACCGCGCTTGCTGCGGATCAAACCAAGTCGTGGAGGTCTCTGCGGGGCAGTGATTGTCGTCGTGAGCGATACGCACGACGCGACCGCATGGCCCGCACGGCGGCCCCCAGTCGGGCATGGCTCCCACGTCAATATGATCCTCGACGTGGGCGATACGCAGTTGTAGCGTGTGTTGATAAAACCAATAGAGCGAATCGTGTAGGGTCTGTTGTGCCAAGTCTGGCGCCCGCGCTTGGGCGAGCCAAATCTCTTCGGCGGCCACCACTGTGGCATCCAGCGAGCGCAAACGCCGAATGCGCCACAGCGGGGTCGCTGCCGGCAGTGTGAGTCGCTGCGCGCAGGCGGGGTCTTGCGCTGGTGTGATATCGAGGATCTCCGCACTGGGTAACCCGGCTAAAGGCGACTCCGCGCGCTCCAGGCGCAGAAAGTGGTAGACCGACCCGCTGGGCGCTGAGCGTACATACGTCCCCGAGCCTTGGCGGCGCTCTAATACGCCGTCTTGTTCCAAGCTGGCTAAAGCTTTGCGCAAAGTCCCGACTGCGACGCCCAGTTGCT
>CAKZUS010000102.1 GCA_937921805.1 uncultured Granulosicoccaceae bacterium | reverse complement strand
GTCCAGCACGCCTGCATCAGTAATGGACTCGATCAAAAACAGTGCAGCCACTAAGTTCGTAGACGGATCACCCAGGTTATGCATATGCTGCTCATCCAGCAAGAGAAAGCGCAGTTGCGGCAGAAAACGCTCTAGCCCTGGTGGAGCTTCGCTCAGCAGCTCTGATAGGGAAGTTGGTGCGCTCCAGCGCCGCTCACCGTGATAGATCACGATGGGGACGATAAACGGCAGTTTCCCGTCAATCAGCGAGTGTTGCTTGGCCACATGCTCCCAGAGCAAGCCCATGTACGTCATCATCCGCACCGGCATGATCGGGTCAATACTGGATTGAAACTCCAGCATTACATACACATAGACCCAGCGCTCGTCTTTGAGTTGCAAGCGCCAGATTACATCGTTGTGTCGGCGTTTGCGCTGGCGATTAAGGTGGGTGTCTTTGACCTGCTCCAGCGTGTCAAAATCAGCGAGTTGCAACCATGGCAGATCGACATAGCCACGCAGAAGGTGCACGATCATGATCGCGTGCTCAAAGACCAAACGATTGGCAGCATCGTAGTCTTTGGAATGGGTGTGGTGGGCATCCTTGCTCATGCACTCAACGTATCACTTGCGCAACATCGCGGCGATTACGGATGGGCAAGGTCGCGCGCTGGCGCCACACCCCCTCCCCAACGGAGCGATGCATAACACCATCAGGCCACAGCCCAGTAACTCGCAGCGGATTTTGGTTTGCCTTCAGCAGGCTGCCCTTTACAATACCCCAACACCCCTACTACGATTCCTTATGCACCTTGGCATTCTCGTCGCTGGTCCCATGCTTGACTCCCAAGCCAAGCAATACGGCGACTACTCCACTTTGTTTCAGCGCCTGCTCGATCCGTTTATCCCCGCGCTCACTGTCCATGCCTATAGCGTCTATAAAGACGAGTTACCCAGCAGCCCTGAGGTTCATGATGCGTGGCTGATTAGTGGCTCGCGCTATACCGCGTTTGATCGCGAACCATGGATGCTGCGCTTAGAGGTGTTTATTCGCGCGGTGCATCATTCGCATCATCACACGGCGCAGCGGCGCATGATTGGGATTTGTTTTGGGCATCAGATCATGGCCCAAGCCCTGGGCGGGCGCATTGCTCGCAATCCTGGCGGTTGGGGGCTGGGGCAACACGTTCACCAGCTTATTGATGCGCGCCCAGCATGGATGCAAGACGATGGCGATGCGCACTACGCCGTGAGCGTGATCCACGAGGACCAGGTCGTCGAATCGCCCGAGAGCGCGCAGCGCTTAGCGAGCAGTGATTTCTGCACCAGCGCGATATTGCAGTACGGAGACTGGGCGCTGAGCTTTCAGGGACACCCAGAATTTGACAATGCCTTTGTCCACACGGTTGTTGATGCGCGCGAGAATGAGGTTTTCTCACCGGCAGACGCCAGCCAAGCCCGCAAAAGTTTGCGACACCAAGAACCGCAGCAACAGCGTGCCGCGCAGTGGATTGCGCGGTTTTTACAGCACTAAGGGCGGATTATGGCGCGTCGTTTTTCTCTTCCAAGGCCGCCAAGCGCGCTTCGCAGTCTTCCAAGCGCGTCATGACCCGCTCTAACAACGAGACCTGGATATCAAAGTCATCGCGTGTGACCAAATCCATTTTGTCTAGCGCACTGTGGAGCCAGAGTTTGGCTTGCTGGGCAATGTCTTCTTGCACGGCGCTGGCGCTGGGAGGCAAGGCGCTTTTGATACGCTCGGCAAAGTCATCGAAGATTTTCGGGTCCATGAGCTCGCTCGGTAATTTTCTTGCCAGTGTAGCAGCTCGCAGCGCAGTCACGCCGCCTGCTTCGTTTTCTTCGTACGCACTCGATATACGCGAGATATACGCGCGCTATGCGCTAGCGCATCACGGCAAAACCTAGGACACTAGCGCATGCCCCTCTGCCACTGCAACTCGATGCCCCGCTATGCTTAGCTTTCTTTTTCGACTCACTGCTCGTCTTCCTCTGCTTCTTATTCACAAGCTGGGGGCGGTGCTAGGCTGGGCAGTGTGGCGCCTCAGCGCCCGCACGCGAACGATGACAATGCGTCAGCTCAACAATGCCCTGCCTGATCTGAACCCGCAATCTCCTCTCGTGCGTGCTCAGGCGCTGGAGATGGGCAAGGCGGCCCTGGAAATCCCGATGATGTGGCAAGCACCGCGCGAGCGGCTAGAGCCGCTGATTCTCGATGCTCAGGGTGCGGAGGTCCTCCACGCCGCCCAAGCCCGTGGCAAAGGGGTGATTGTGATGACGCCGCATATTGGCTGCTGGGAACTCGCGGGGCACTGGCTGCAATGGCACTATCCTATTACTGTGCTCTATCGCCCCGCTACGTCTCCAGCCTGGGAGGCACTACTGCGTCAGGGGCGTACTCGCTTTGGTACCCAACTGGCGCCCACAGATGTTCGCGGGGTGCGCCAGCTCTATAGTGCACTGCGTCGGGGCGAGCTGGTGATGATGCTGCCCGATCAGGTGCCGACCCCGCCCAGTGGCGTGATTGGTACATGGTTTGGTCAGCAGGCGCGCAGCATGACGCTCTGGCATCGCCTAGCGCAGCAAAGCGGCGCAGCCTTGGTGCTCTGTGCTTGCGAACGCTTGGCGCCAGGACAGGGTTTTCGTATGCACCTGTGGTCCGTGCCTGAGGCGGCCCACAATCCCGACGCCGAACAAGCCAGCGAGGCATTTAACCGCGAGCTAGAGTCGATGGCTTTGCGCTGGCCGGCGCAGTATGTCTGGAGCTATAACCGCTATAAGCACAGCACCCCGCCGGAGACCTCGTAGCCAGTTTGACTCGTAGCTAGTTCGCGAAAAAGGACGCTGAGAGACAGCGCCCTTTCATGGGCTACTCCACCAGGCCAGAATCTAGCGAAAGCCGCTCGCGGTGTGTCTCAAACCATTTGGGACCAATGCCGCTGACTTCCATAATTTGCTCGATATCAGAAAAAGCGCCGTACTTTTCGCGCCAATCCACAATCGCCTGTGCCTTCACTGGCCCAATGCCGCTGAGATGGCGAGCTAAGGCCTCGGTGCCCGCTTGGTTGATATTGATGATATCGAGCGCTGCGACGATGCCTACCCACAGAGACAGGATTGCAACAGCAAGCCACTTAATTGAACCTCTCATAAAACACTCCTTTGTTGACGTAAGAGTGTTTATCCTAAGGTGTAACAATATTGTGAATGTTACCAAAGAGAGAAGATGACCCAATGGTAAGTATGCTCTGGCGCTCTGCCTCGGGAAAGCGCTGGTAGTGCTCGGACAGGCTCAGGCCCTGGTGCAGCCAATCCGGCGCAATCTCGCTCAGTGGCCCTAAAACAAAGGCGCGCTTGAACATTTCGGGATGGGGAATACTCAACAGAGGCAGCGCCAATTGCTGGTCATCTAAGAGCAACAGATCGATATCTAAAGTACGCGGCCCCCAACGCAGCCCCCGCTCGCGGCCGTGGGCTTGCTCGATAGCCTGGGTCTGTTGCAGCAGCGCGAGCGGCGCTAGATTGGTGCGCACACACACGACAGCGTTAATATAATCCGGCTGCCCAGGCGGCCCTAGCGGGGGCGTGCGGTACAGCGACGAGCGGGCACGCAGCGTCAGGTCGGAGTGCTCGGCAAGCGCTTGTATCGCCGACTCGACACTGCGCTGAGGGTCGCCCAGGTTGGCGCCCAAAGCAAGAAACGCCGACTCGATCACAGCCTATTGCTCACAAGACCCCGCAAGACCTCACGATGTCTCGCGGCGGCGGCGTGGGCGACGGCGACGCGGGCGACGGTTTTCTCCATCAGCTTCGGCTTTTTCTTCTTCGTCACTATGACGACGCGAGCCGACCATCTCAGGGTGCTCCGCTTGCAGCCCCTCCCAGCGGCGTACATGTTTGGCCAGCTCGCCGCTCTCGGCAAATCCCGCTTCAGCACGCAGGGCCAAGAGGTCAAATCCGGCGCGAAAGCGTGGGTGAGAGAGCACACGCAAGGCCTTATTACCCTGAGCAAAAAGGCGCTCCTGCAGATTCCAAATCTCGCGCGCCGGGTAGGCGAAACGCTTGGGCAGTGCCGTGCGCTTAGCTTGGCGCGCGAGCACCCAATCACCAGCGGCTTGTAGAGCCTCCAGGGGCGAGAGGTTTTCGCTCGCACGCAGCGCATCAGCGCGCGCCGACACGCTTGGCCACAACAACGCAGCGAACAAGAACGCGGGCGTCACCGGCTTATCTGCGGCCACGCGCGCATCGGTATTGGCCAGCGCCGCGTCAACAAAGCCCGCGATGAC
>CAKZUS010000101.1 GCA_937921805.1 uncultured Granulosicoccaceae bacterium | reverse complement strand
CGATAACGCGCCTGCAGGGCGCTGATATGCTCGGCGCTGAGTACATCGCTCAGCGGTGTGTCCAAGTCTTGCGCCCGATAGCCCAAACGGCGGTAAAACCCAATAGCCATATCGAGCTTTAAGGCCATCAGCCCTTGTAAGTTCGTCGGCAATGACGCAAAAAAGCGCCCACTCTCTCTCTCCTCTTCACTGGCTATCAGTGTGGGCTTGAGCTTGCGCACTGCAGCGTAGAGGTCTTGCTTTAAGCGCTGCTCTAGCGCCGGATCAGGCCCCTGAGCGATGAATTGCGCGGTATCGCGGATGGGATCCAGGTCTGAAGAAGGCGGCTCCATAGCAATATCCAGAGAAAGGGGCTTTAGTATACGGCGTTCGTTTTGCGTCAAAAAGCGGGTCACTAAGGGCAGTTTTTCACGAAGAAGTCAAAAATCCACCTATTCTGATAGTGATCAGTGTCGCATTCGCACTTCGTTCCAGTTTGCGTCGCTGCGTATCCGAGTTAGGCTACGCCAAAATAACAACACACAACGCACGACGCGTCAGGAATTCGACATGGGTACAGAGTACAACACCAATCCCCCTTCCCAGGACGAGCAATTCGACTTTAACGCTTGGCGTGAGCTTTTCGAACAAGACCCTGAGGCTTTTGAGCGCCAACGTGCAGAGCTGATTGAGCGCACCATCGCCGCCTCGCCAGAGCGCTACCAGCAGCGTCTGCGTGGGCTGATGTTCCAAGTCGAGGCCAAGCGTGCCACGGCGCGTAATCCGCTTGATGCCTGCGTCAAAATCTCCAACATGATGTGGGACCATTTCGAGCAATTGCGCCTGCATCTCAATGCTGTCGCCTCGCCTGAGCAGCTCTCCGAAGCCGAGCGCAAACGCGTGAATAAACCCAAAACCTCAGCAACCGTGTTGCGCCTGCAACGCTGATGGCGACGGCGCTACGCGCCACCCGATTGCATACGAAGATTTCATACGAAGTGATTGGGGCGTCTTAGGGCGCCCTTTTTTTTCGCTACTATGACGCCTCTATACCGTCATCACATCGAGATCTTATGGGTCGCCGCAGTAAGAAAAAGCTCTCCACCCCTTGGCCGCAAACCCCCGAGCGCAGCGCGGCATGCCAGCACTTTGGTGTCTGTGGGGGCTGTCGTTTGCAGCATCTCGATTATGCGAGCCAGTTGCAGTTCAAGCACGACACCGTATCAGCGCTGTTTAACACCCGCCTTGCAGAAGACGGGGGGCAGCTCCTGCCGATTCTCGAAGCGCCCGATGAATGGCACTACCGCAATAAGCTCGAATTTAGCTTTAGCGATCAGGCTTTTCTGACGACCGAACAAATCGCCTCGCGGCAGCGCTTTGAGGGCGGCGCTTTGGGCTTTCATGCGCCGCGCTTTTTTGCCAAAGCGGTCGATATTGACGAGTGCTGGTTGGGGCCGCCCATTGTTAATGATCTGCGCAACTGGCTGCGAGAGTATTGCCAAACGCGAGATTTGCCGTTCCGCAACGCCCATAATCATACGGGCTTAATGCGCAATTTCTTAGTGCGCACCACCCGCGCCGGTCAAATCCTGATTGCCTTGGTGATCGCCGAAGACCGCGCAGCGCTGATCGACGAGATCTTTGGGGCGATGCGCGAGCGTTTCCCCGAAGTGAGCGCCTGGTATTGGGTTTTGAACAACAAGAAAAACGACAGCATCGCCGACTTGCCCTTTCGGCACTGGGGTGGCGAGCAGGTGCTGCGAGAGTCGCTTGGCGAGGCCCAGTTTGTGATCAGCCCCAAGGCCTTTTTCCAGACCAATACCGCGCAGGCGGAGCGCCTCTATGCGTCAGCGCGTAGCGCTCTGGAGCAAGGACTGTCTGAGACCGGCTCCAGCGGCGAGCGCTTGTATGATCTGTATTGCGGCGCGGGGACGATCGGCCTGTATCTGCGCGGTTTGTGGCAGCGTTTGATTGGCGTGGAGTATGTCGAGCAAGCGGTGCTAGATGCCCAGGCCAATGCCCGCCTCAATGGTGTGCCGGTGTACCAGAGCGAAAAAGAGGCCGAACAGAGCGCCGATGAGAGCGCCGAAAGCGGAGCTAGGCGTGAGTCCGCGCATTTTGTTGCGGGTGATATGGAGGCGATTCTGCGTGGTGGCCTGTTTGCCGAGCAAGGTGCTGCTGATGCCGTGATTGTCGATCCGCCTCGGGCGGGCATGAGCGCCGGCGTAGTCGAGGCACTGATTGAACAGGCGCCGCCGGTGCTGGTCTATATCAGTTGCAAACCGAGCACACAGGAGCACGACATGGCATTGCTAGGGCCGCACTATCGCTTGCGCACCGTGCAGGTGGTGGACATGTTTCCTCAGACACCGCACGTGGAGTCCGTCGCGCTGCTGGTGCATAGACGGTTCGGATGAGTAGCGTCGATCCGCTGGAGGCGGCTAAATTTGAGGCCTACGCGCAAATGTGGTGGGACGCGCAAGGCCGGATGTGGCCCCTGCACACCCTCAATACGCTGCGGGTGCAGATTTTGCGCGAAGCGCTAGCGCCATTACTGGGTCGCTCGGCAGAGGCCTCTTGGGAGGGGCTGAGCGTCTTAGATATTGGTTGCGGCGGGGGGATTTTGTCGGAGTCTATCGCCCGTTTGGGCGCCCACGTTGTGGGCGTCGATGTGGTGGCGCGCAATCTGGAGATCGCTCGCCAGCACGCCGTCGTCAGTGGCCTGGAGATTGACTACCGCCACAGCTCAGCAGAGGCCCTAGCGGCATCGGGGGAGCAGTTTGACGTGGTGCTGAACATGGAGGTGGTCGAGCATGTGGCAGACCTCACGGGCTTTATGCAGGCCTGCAATGCCGTACTGCGCCCCGGCGGGGCCACGGCCGTAGCGACCATCAACCGCACTGTGCTGGCTCGGGTGACTGCGCTGTGGGCGGCCGAATATCTTTTGCGCTTATTACCGCGCGGCACGCACCAATACCAGCGTTTGGTCAAGCCCAGCGAGCTGACAGCCCTGCTGCAAGCGGGCGGCTGCGAGGTGGTGACCCAGTGTGGAGTCGGGGTCGACCCGTTTCGGCGCCGGATGTGGCGACGCTCATCACTTGCGGTGAACTACATGCTGCTAGCGAAGAAAGCCGAGGGCGTTACAATGCCCGTGACCCACTA
>CAKZUS010000100.1 GCA_937921805.1 uncultured Granulosicoccaceae bacterium | reverse complement strand
TGCTAATAGTGATGGTGAGACTTGGTAGCGGTGCAAGATGTTGCTAATAAAATTCGCCAGGCCCGACATGGTTAATTGTCTTTGCCACAAATTGAGCGAGACCACTCGCTGATCGCATAGGCCCATCGCTTCAAGGCGGCTAATATCCAGAATAACTTGCTGAACAGTCCAGCGCGCTAACGACTCCATGACCTCGGCATCGGCGACAGGGCGCAAAAACTGGCGAGGTGAAATCAGCTTGCCATCGCGGCGCCAGCGCAGCAGTGCTTCCATGCCGCAGACCCGACTGCGCTGCAAGTCCCACTGCGGTTGGTAGTGCATTTGTAGCTCGTCGCGCTTTATCGCCACTTCAATGCGTTGGGTCCACAGCGCGGTGTTAATCCGCTCTTGGCGCATCCCTGCACGATAAAGCCCGACCTGGTTTTTCCCGCGTCGTTTCGCATGATAGAGCGCCGTATCAGCCGCTTCGCTCAAGGCTTTAAAGCTGTGCCCGTGATCAGGCCAGACCGCCACACCAATGGTGGCGCCAAGCTCTATCTGCTGCCCATTGGCGGCCACGCGGCGCGAGACGATTTGGTGCAAGCGCTCTGCAACGGCTTTGGCCGCTTCAACGTGCGGAACGTGCTCAAGCATCACCATAAACTCATCCCCACCGAGGCGCGCCGCCACGTCGGAGTCTTTTAGTTGGTTTTGAAGACGCTGCGCGACGGCCTGCAATACGACATCTCCCGCACCATGACCGTGTCCATCGTTAATCTGCTTGAAGTGATCGAGATCCATCACCAACACCGCAACATGTCCCTGTGCCACGTCGCGATTGCGCAGACGAAAGCTCACCTGGTCCGCAAAGGCATTACGATTGAGCAGGCGCGTAAGCGGATCGCGCTGGGCTTGCTGCTGTAGCTGTTCGGCTTTGCTGACAAACTCCGAGATGTCTTGCAAAGTCACTAGAGTCTCGCCGCTTGAGGTGTTGGAACGCAGTACGCGCAGCTTGCCACCACTACCAGACCCCAGCATCTCAATATCGACGCGCACGGGCAAATCTCCCGCCACATCCTCAGGGACAAAGGCGGGGGCAATGGCGGCCCCAGCGTCGATGAGTCCGCGGATGGCTTGCTCCAGTGACTCCCCCCCCATCAAACGCTCATAGAGGTGTGGCGCCATGTTGCGCGCTTGTGGAGAGGCGTAGCACAAGCGCCCCGAAGCGAATACAAAGTGCGTCTCTGTCGCGTGGCGCAGCGCAAGCTCTTGATAGCGCTCGCGGCGGCGATTGTGGCGTTGGCTGAGCCAGTTGCCTGAGACAATCGCTGCGGCAACAAGTAATAGGATGCTCACGAACGCACTCAGCGACCACCACAGCCATCGCAACTCGCGTAAGCGCGCCGCTTGTGCAGCGGCGGAGCGCTGCGTGGCGGTGCGCATTTGGGCATGGACCGCATCGAGCTGCGACACCGCTGTACGCGCACGTAGCGCTACCGCCTCAAACAAGCGGATATCAGTGCTAGACCAGCCCAAAATCCCTTCGGCCAACCATGCGCCAATATCATCGACAGCAGGGCCGACCGTAGAGACAGCCCGCGAGGTCCCCTCAGGGCTATTAAAATCGTAGCCTTGGCGAATAGAGCGAATATGACCATCAATCATCCGCCACCAATCGCGCACTAATTCGGGGCGTTGATGCCGCTGCGCCTCGCCAGCGTAGAGCGCCAGCATGCTCAAATCAGCACGCAAATCGGCGATTTCGCGTTCTTCTTCGTGCAGGGACTCGGCACTGTGCCGCCAAGAGGCGGCGTCAATGCGGTTGGCCCCCCACCACCCGAACCACACCAAAAACAGTATCGCAGAGCACGTTGCCCCCCACAGCAGCATTTGGTGTCGATGTGGCTGCGTGAGGCTCACTGGATGATGCCTCGATCGAGGTAGAAGCGCCGGGCGCCTTCGTGCAGAGGCAAGTTAGCAATGACAGCTTGGTCGGGGCCTCCACTGTGCAAGCGTCGCCGCCACGACTCACCACTGGGACCTTCCCATGTCGATTGCAGCACGGCATACGCATCTTGCGGCGCGAGCTGCTCGTCGGAGATCAGCTGCGCGCCTACGGCCACAGTAGGAATGGCACGCTGCAGACGAGGGTAGGTATACGCGGGAATGTTGTGATAGAACAAATACGACGCACTCATCCCCATAGAGTTCGCCCGTAGAGGCGAGATAAGCTCTGCAACCCCTTCAGAGAGCAGCTCTTTAATCGGCGAAACAGGATAGCCTGCCAGGAAAAAAAACGCGTCGATTTCCCCCTCGCGTAGCAGGCGCACTGACTGCATCAGGTTGACGTATAAGTGCTGCGTTTCGCCCTGAAGATTAGCCATTTGCAACACGCGCAGCGACTGCACCAGGGTTCCGCTGCCCGGCTCCCCGACGCCGATCTGCGCACCGGCTAAGGCCTCAATAGTGCGCGCGGGATGGCCCCGACGCACCACTAGATGCATGCACTCGGGATAGAGGTGAGCCAGTAGGCGCAGGTGTTTGTAGGGATGCTGATTGGCAAATGCATCAATACCGTGATAGGCCCAAAACGCGACATCGGACTGCACGAGAGCAAAATCAACATGCCCAGTGCGCAAATCTTCAATGTTATAGACCGAGCCACTGGAGCGCTGCGCTAGCAGTGCTTTGGTGTTGCAGTCTTCATCGCCCGCGAGGCTGGAGCCTTTGGTGATATTAAAGTCTTTGGCGATAGCGCTGGCAATCTCGTAATAGAGGCCCAAATCCGAGCC
>CAKZUS010000099.1 GCA_937921805.1 uncultured Granulosicoccaceae bacterium | reverse complement strand
ACACAGGCGACATTGCGCTACCAAGGTGATCGATCCCAAGCGAGTATTGCTGGGAGCAGCCAAATTGTCTCTCATGATGTGCCTTTTCCGCAAGAATATCGCCTGTCCCTAGGGTGTCCTGGTTCGTCCGTTGCGCTGGAGCATGATCGTTATCTCGATGCCTCTTCATTGCGCTTTACGCTGCGTCCCAGCGGGTATCCTGCGTGGCATATTGATCTGCCCAGTGCTCAGATAGGAGTGGGGTGGTCGTCCAAGCAGTGGGATCTCGATGTCTCTTGGCTAACGAATGCTCCCAGCGCTAAACAGTCGCTCTCTTTTGCACTCGTGCATCGGTTCTAGCTGGCTTGTGATGCAGCGCGTATACTGAGGATTTTATCAGCCGGTAGCCCTGCAATGTCTGCTCCCCGATTTTCTCTCAAAAGTGATTACACACCAGCCGGTGACCAGCCTACGGCTATCGCGGGATTGTGCGAGGGTTTGGAAGATGGTCTGGCTTCCCAGACTTTGCTCGGGGTGACGGGGTCGGGTAAGACCTTTACCATGGCCAGCGTCATTCAGCAGTCGCAGCGCCCGAGTATTATTCTCGCTCCCAATAAGACCCTGGCGGCGCAGTTGTATGGGGAGATGCGCGAGTTTTTTCCCAACAACGCGGTAGAGTATTTTGTCTCGTACTACGACTACTACCAGCCCGAAGCGTATGTGGTCGCGTCAGATACGTTCATCGAGAAAGATGCATCGGTGAATGAGCATATAGAGCAAATGCGACTCTCTGCGACTAAGTCCTTGTTTGAGCGGCCAGACTCCATAGTCGTCGCGACCGTGTCTGCCATCTATGGGCTGGGCGACCCAGAGCTCTACCATCGTATGGTGATGCATCTAAGTGTGGGCCACACCATTAATCAGCGTGACTTATTGCGTCGCTTAGCCGACCTGCAGTATCAGCGCAATGATACGGAGCTGACGCGCGGGGCGTTTCGCGTGCGCGGCGATGTCATTGATATTCATCCAGCGGAGTCCGAATACCAGGCGATTCGCATTGAGCTGTTTGATGAAGAGATCGAGTCGCTGAGCTATTTTGATCCGCTCACTGGGGAGGTGGAACGCCGCGTTCCGCGCTTGACGATTTATCCCAAGACGCACTATGTGACGCCGCGCGAGGTGTTGCTAGAGGCGGTAGATCTGATTCGTGAAGAGATGCGTGAGCGGGTGGCGGAGCTACGATCGGCCAACAAATTAGTCGAGGCTCAGCGCTTAGAGCAACGCACGCAGTTCGACCTGGAGATGATCCACGAGCTGGGGTATTGCTCGGGTATCGAGAACTACTCGCGCTATCTGTCTGGGCGTCCTGCTGGCGCGCCGCCGCCGTGTTTGTTTGACTATCTGCCGAAGAACGCGCTGCTATTTATCGACGAAAGTCATGTAACGATTCCGCAGTTGGGCGCAATGTACAAGGGTGATCGCTCGCGTAAAGAGAATCTGGTCAGCTTTGGCTATCGCCTGCCCTCGGCGATGGACAACCGACCTCTGCGCTTTGACGAATTCGAAGATCTCATGCCGCAGTCGGTATTTATCTCTGCCACTCCGGGCAACTATGAAAAAGAGCACGGCGACAAAGTATGCGAACAAGTGGTGCGCCCAACGGGGCTGATTGACCCAGAGGTCGAGGTGCGACCCGTGGGGACGCAGGTGGACGACTTGCTCTCTGAGATCGGCAAGCGGGTAGCGCTGGGTGATCGGGTGTTGGTCACGACCTTGACTAAGCGTATGTCCGAGGACCTGACTGAATACTTGACCGAGCACGATGTTCGATGTCGTTATCTTCACTCCGATATTGATACCGTGGAGCGAGTCGAGATTATTCGTGACTTGCGGCTGGGTGAATTCGATGTGCTCATTGGCATCAACCTGCTGCGTGAAGGGCTAGATATGCCAGAGGTGTCTTTGGTGGCGATTCTAGATGCTGACAAAGAGGGCTTTCTGCGCTCGGAGCGCTCGCTAATTCAGACCATTGGCCGCGCAGCGCGTAACCTGCGGGGTAAGGCGATTCTGTATGCTGACAAAATCACTAAGGCGATGGACAAAGCGATAGAAGAGACCGAGCGCCGTCGCAGCAAGCAAACAGCGCACAATGCTCAACACGGTATCGTGCCGCAGTCGGTACGCAAATCGGTCTCAGATATTCTCGATACGACGATTCCGGGCGACAAGTCATCTGGGCGGCATCGCGCCCCCGTCGAAGGGGCATCTACGGAGAAAGTGGTGCCGATCACGGCCGCCGATGCGCTACGTGAGATTAAGCAGTTGGAGAAACAAATGACATTGCATGCTAAGAATCTAGACTTTGAAAAAGCGGCGATGATACGAGACCAAATCAAGGAACTCAGGGACAACGTGCTAATGAAGGCAGCAATATGAGCAATCAAAAACAACTGTGGATACTGCGCCATGCGCAGGCTGAAAAAGGCAGCGATGATCTCGCTCGTCCTCTGAGTGCGCTGGGATGCGAACAGGCGCAGCGGGCTGCTGCAGCGCTGCGCCATAGCGGTCCTGTATATGACACGATTCTGTGTAGCACGGCTGTGCGCACGTGGCAGACGGCTATGTATGTGGGGCGAGAAGGACCCGTATTGCCGGGGGGGATTGTTGTGAGCGAGAGCGCGTATGAGGCCAGTGCTGGGCGTTTGTTTGAGCTGCTCAAAGAGCGGGACAATATTTTATTAGTCGGCCACAACCCTGGCGTGTCAGAGTTGGTGGGCTTTTTGTGTGGTCAGGGCAGCATGGCTCTTGGCTGTGCTGCTTTTGTGGGCCTGACTTGGGAGGGTGAGCTGGGGGCGAGTGCGGCGCAGGTGATCGCGCAGTGGGAGCCTCCTAGCGCCGGATAATGCCGACGTAGCAGCCTTCGATGACAAACTCGTGGCGTCGCATGTCGACTTCGATGGGGGAGAAGTCGGGGTTGTCGGGGAGCAGGCGAGCAAGGTGGGGCGCATCACCGCGCTGAAAGCGCTTTACCGTGACTTCATCATCGATACGGGCGACAACAATCTGGTTTTCGCGGGCCTCTCGCTGGCTTTTTACCGCAAGTAAATCGCCATCGAGAATCCCAGCATCGCGCATGCTCAAACCCTCGACTCGCAACAAAAAATCGGCATGCGGGCGAAAAAGACCTGGAGCGACAGGGCACTGCTCCTCTATGTGCGTTTCTGCGAGGATGGGCACCCCCGCTGCAACGCGCCCAATCACGGGCAAAGTGAGCGCGCTCTCGCTAGGCGTAGAGCCGTTGGTGAGGCGAATGCCTCGGGAGGTGCCCCCGATCAGTTCGATGAGGCCTTTGCGGCTCAAAGCGCGCAGATGATCTTCGGCGGCATTAGGGGAGCGAAACCCAAAATGTGTGGCGATTTCTGCCCGAGTTGGCGGGCAGCTGTGCTCGGTAAGCCAGTGTGCAATAAAGTCTAAAATCTGTTGCTGTCTTGCTGTGATGCTATGCATACACGACCTGCCTGAAACACTGCCGATAACGCCAGTTATTCTACATGTTTGCAGTGCCGTTGTGGGGGATGCTAATTGACATCCTCATCGGTAGCGAGATATCCCACCCGAAATCCGCCCCACTGCCTGCCATGAACAAAAATCGGGGCGGAGATATCATGCATGACCTCGCCCGTATCGCGGCAGTAGGTCTGAACCAAGGCTTCCTTGTCGTGCGCCGACGCAGCGCGCTTGCCCACCTGGTCGTCGAAGATGCGTTTAGTGCGGTTATTGCGCAGATCCGTCTCATAGTCCCCGACTAAGGCTTGGCTGTAGCGCTTGTTGTGTGTTGGGAAGTATCCATTGCGGTCCACGGCCCCTGCGTACATGATGTCGGCGTTAGCGTCGAGCAGGGGTTCTTGGATGGGTGGTAAGCACACATCGGTGAAGGCGTCGAAGGCAGAGTGGAATTTTTGTGGGTGCGTATTGGCAATCGGCTCATAGTGCGAGTTAAACAACGCGCTTGCCGTGATGGCGCCGTTGGCGATAGCCTCCTCGAAACTCTTGCCGACGCGCTTGGCGCTGTCAATAGTGAGCGCGCGAATGCGGCTGTGTGTGCTTTCATTGTCTACTAGCGTCGTGACATGACCGAGGTCTTCCGCCAGATCGGCCAGTTTGCGTGTGGCGCTCTGGGCATTGTGTGTATTGCTGGCAACCGTGGCGAGGTCTTGGGTCATCGCATCGGCCGTGCTCGCGAGCTGTGCGCTGTCTTCGGCCTGGCTGCTGATTGCGTTGGCGATGCGTTCGACCTGGTAGCCAGAAGAACCTGCTTCGGTGACGATTTTTTTAAGCAAAGGGTCTAGGCCGATAATGCGTTCGGTCAGGGAATTCAGATGCTCCACCAATTCCTCAATAGCGCCACTGGTCTCGGCAGTGCCGGCACCCATCGTGTCGATGCGATGTTCAATCTTGAGGTTGGCGTCGGCGGATTGCTTCGCCAAATCGCGCACTTCCTCTGCAACTACCGCAAATCCACGCCCGGCGGTGCCCGCTCGCGCAGCCTCAATGGCGGCGTTGAGCGCAAGCAGGTTGGTCTGTTCAGTGAGCTCTTTGATCAACCCAGAGCTTTTGCGCATTTCTTTGGCTGTCAACGTGAGCTGGCGCAAGGCGCCGTTTGTGGAGTCGAGGCTAGTGCGTACCTGGACGACTTCTTCCATCAGTGAGCTGACTGTATTTAGCCCTGCCTCGGCGCACTCTTTGGTTTGCTGAGCGGCTTCGTTGGTCGATCGTGCAAGTGAGTCCATGTCAGCGGCAGCATAAGCAATGGAGCGACTGGCGCTGCTGATTTTGCTGGCATTGTGCTGCTGCTCAATGATGGACGATTTAAGTTGAACAATGAAATGGTTCACCTTGGTCTGATTCACTGCCATACGCCGTGCCGAAGAAGCGAGAGGGCCAAAGCGATCTCGGTAGCGGGCCATGACGAGCCGGATGGAGCGTGCGCAGATCGAGTCGTGCTCATGGGCCGCGTTGGGGTCACTCGTAAGTAGCCGCGAGATGCGCAATTGACGGGCATACATCTGTTGCATCATGATCACTTGCGCCAAGGCAAAGCTTGCTATAACCCCAATTTCGGCGGCGCTTCGCCAGCTAAGAAGGTCGTTATAGGCGGCAGCGATGGTCGCAATGCTCACAGCGGCATAGCCGTAGCTGGCGATCTTGAAGAGGAGCTTTCTCGTTGATGATTTGTACATGCTGATAAAGACGACTCGGGATACACTTGGGCAGCTATCGACCTGGCCTTTAGAAACTGTCGTGTCGGCACGTTCTAGCGGCTTATCCAAAGACCAAACAGTGAGGGCGTCAACATGACGACGGCAAAGGCTTCCGAGACATCTACAGTGCGCAGCGCGCCAGGGGGGGGCGACCCGATTGTGATCGTTGGCGCCGGATTGGCGGGGTATAACCTCTTGCGAGAGTTGCGCAAACGCGATCCGTTAGTGCCGATTGTGTTGATTGCCGCAGACAGCGCCGATTTTTATTCCAAGCCTTTGCTCTCTACGGGGTACACCAAAGGCAGCTCAGCAGAATCCTTGGTTAGC
>CAKZUS010000098.1 GCA_937921805.1 uncultured Granulosicoccaceae bacterium | reverse complement strand
ATGCCCGTCAGAAAAGTCTCAGTGCGCATGGTCAAAATCGAGTTTTAGAGTACCATGCCAGTGTACCTGATCCTCTCTTTGGAGCCTGATGTCTGCCTCAATATTGGTGCTCGCCGCCCACCCGGTGTTAGAGCATTCGCGCTGCAACCTGCCCCTCTTACGCGCCGCTGAAGCTCTGCCATTTGTGACGGCTGTCGATCTCTATGCCCGCTACCCACGCTGGCAAATCGACGTAGACCGCGAGCAACAGTTGTTGCGCGAGCATGACGTGATCTTGCTGCAATTCCCGCTGTACTGGTATAGCGTGCCGGCGCTACTCAAGCAGTGGCTCGATATCGTGTTCGAGCACGGCTTTGCCTACGGTACGCAGAGCACGGCGCTGCAAGGGAAGTTTTTTGGCTGCGCGATTACCGCTGGAGACAGCGCCGCGGCCTATAGTAGTAGCGCCCCATTTTCTCTGCGCGCTTTGCTCAGTCCACAAGAACACACGGCGACTTTTTGCGGCATGCAGTATTTACCGCCCCTGGCTTTGTTTGATGCGGGCAACGCCTCTCAAGATGGTCGCCTGGCAGCGCATTTGGCATGCTGGCAGCGCGCGCTAGAGCAACTACAAGCACCGCCGTGGTCCGCAGAGCAGCGCCTCCAGGCACCACTACTCAATACGCTCGTTGACCTCGCCCCCCCCACAACAGGGACCTCGGTATGACAGGCGTTCTCGCACAAGTTTTCTTGTATCTGCTCGCCGCCGTTGTGGCTGTGCCTCTAGCTAAACGCGCGGGCTTGGGTTCCGTTCTGGGGTATCTACTCGCAGGCGTGGCCATTGGGCCAGGTTTGGGTTTAGTGGGCAGTGAAACCGAGACCTTGCAGCACTTCGCAGAATTTGGCGTGGTGATGATGCTGTTTCTGGTCGGGCTAGAGCTAGAGCCTCGCATGCTGTGGCGATTGCGCGCGCGCTTGTTGGGACTGGGCGGCTTACAGGTGCTGATTTCCACCTCGCTGATCGCCGCGCTCGCCTGGGCCACGGGGCTATATTGGGGCACTGCCTGGGCGGTGGGAATGATTCTCGCCTTGTCCTCGACGGCCATCGTCCTGCAGTCGCTCAACGAAAAAGGACAAATGAAGACCCTCGCTGGGGAGAGCAGTTTTGCGGTGCTGTTGTTTCAAGACATTGCCGTGATTCCGATGTTGGCGCTGATCCCCTTGCTCGCTATTCCAGGACTGGCTGGCGTTGATGCAGGAGGGCACCACGGCGAAGCGTGGATTGAACACCTCAGCCCCGCCTTGCGCGCTGGCGTCACGATGGCTTCTATCGTGGTCGTCATCGTGGGAGGGCGGTATTTGGTCAACCCCTTATTGCACTACATCGCGCGCTCGCAGCTGCGAGAGCTGTTTACCGTGACGGCCTTATTTATCGTCATTGGCATTGCCTTGTTGATGAGCCTCGTCGGCCTGTCGCCTGCCTTGGGGACGTTTCTCGCAGGGGTAGTGCTGGCCAATAGTGAGTTCCGCCACGAACTCGAGTCCGCCATTGAGCCATTCAAGGGCCTGCTTCTGGGCTTGTTTTTCATCACTGTAGGAGCCGGGATTAACTTCGCTCTGCTCTTGTCGCAACCCACGACGATGCTGGGCTTGGCAATAGGCCTGATGGCGCTCAAAATCGCTGTACTGCTACTGCTTGGTGCGCTGTTTCGCATCCATTGGCGCGAGCGCTGGCTGTTTGCCTTGGCTTTGTCTCAGGCCGGAGAGTTCGCCTTTGTCTTGCTCAGTTTCGGCGCCCAGAACGCGGTCATTGGCACGGAGCTGAGAGAGCAGCTGTCGCTGATTGTTGCGCTCTCGATGATGCTCACCCCGCTGCTATTTATCGCCTATGATCGAGTAATATTGCCGCGCTTTGCTACCAGTGATACCCGCGATAGCGACACGGTGGATGAAACCGGACCCATCCTCATCGCCGGTCAAGGGCGCTTTGGACAGGTCGTGAACCGTATGCTGCTGAGCAATGGCTACAAAACGGTCGTGTTGGACCATCGCGCCGAACAAATCGAAACGATGCTGCGCTTTGGGTTTAAGGCTTTCTATGGCGACGCCTCCCGCCCTAGCCTGCTCCACGCTGCTGGTTTGGACAACGCCAAGGTGCTCGTGGTCGCCATCGATGACATGTCGCGCGCGATTACTATCGTCGAGCATGCCCGGCGCGAATTCCCAGACTTGCACATCGTCGCGCGCGCCGCTGATCGCCATGATGTCTATCGGCTGTACTTCGCGGGCGCTAACGATATTATTCGTGAGACGTTTGACTCTTCCGTGCGCGCGGGGCGCAGCGCGCTAGAGGCTCTAGGCATGCACCCTTATCGTGCGCAGCGCATCTCCGAGGCGTTCACGCAGCACGACCGTGCGGCTCTGCAGCGTTTGGCAACCCATTGGGACAGCGAATCGGTGCAACAGAGCGCCGAATACGTCGCCGCCTCGCGCCAAGAGGGCGCCAAACTAGAGGCCGCCATGCAGGGCCACGACACCTCCACGCAAGATCAGGTAGAGCGTGGATGGGC
Organism: uncultured Granulosicoccaceae bacterium; assembly: GCA_937921805.1. GTDB lineage: Bacteria > Pseudomonadota > Gammaproteobacteria > JABXHR01 > JABXHR01 > CAKZUS01. The sequence goes on along the minus strand of CAKZUS010000098.1, from coordinate 9,565 downwards.
GCCGCCGCCTAGGCGTTGATACTGATGCCGATACCTATACTGAGAGAGTCGATCCACATTGGCAATACAACGCCTGCGCACCGTGCTGGGGCGCTGCAGTATTCACTAGCTAGAACAGAGTGACGTATGAAAATATGGGTTGATGCCGATGCCTGCCCCGTGGCGATCAAAGACATCTTATTCAGGGCCGCGACGCGCACTGGCATCATGCTGACCCTGATAGCCAATCAGTCCATCCCAGTGCCCCGCTCCAAGCATATTCGCATGGTGCAAGTGGCCTCTGGCTTTGACGTGGCCGATGACGAGATCGTCAGGCGCCTCAGTGCCGGAGATCTGGTGATCACGAGCGATATTCCCCTCGCGGCAGAAGCCATTGACAAGGGAGCGACAGCGCTCAGCCCACGCGGAGAGTTATTGACGGCAGAGAATATCAAGCCGCGCCTGAATATGCGCGATTTTCTCGATACCATGCGCTCCAGTGGCATTAATACCGGCGGCCCACCCGCATTGAACCAAGGCGACCGAAAGGCCTTCGCGAGCCATTTGGATAAAATCCTCCAGGCCGCAAAAAAGAGCCCCGAATGAAAGTGACGTTCTCTCTACTGCTCTTCGCGCTGATTCTGATCGCGCTCTCCTCGGGGGCGAGCAAAATCATGCTCATGCCCCAAGATGTCAAGTTTTTCAGCGCGGTGGGCTTTAACCACCCCATGCTGGTGACTTACGGCGCGGTGCAGCTCGTCGGCGGCTTGCTGCTGGCGTTACCCTCGACACGGATCATGGGCACCATTGTGCTGGGCATCAGTTTTCTCATTTCAGCGGCAGTCTTGTTTGCTTCGGGGGAGATGCTGGTCACGGCAGTGATGCTGATCTTCGTCCAGCTATTGGGCCTGATCGCGAGAATGCACACCAAGATGGCACAATGACCCAATGATCAAACGACGCTTTATTCAATGCGATGTCTTCAGCCCCACGCCCACGCGGGGCAACGCGCTGGCTGTCGTGCTCGACAGCGAGGGCTTGTCCGCCCAAGACATGCAAAGCTTCGCTGCCTGGACCAATCTGGCAGAGACGACTTTTTTATCGCCCGCCACCCATCCCGATGCCGACTATCAGGTACGGATTTTTACCCCTACGCGCGAAATGCCCTTTGCCGGGCACCCTACCTTGGGCAGTTGCGCAGCATGGCTACACGGCGGTGGCACTCCCAAAAACCCTCACATAGTGCGCCAACAGTGCCAGATTGGCCTTGTCGATATTGATATCAGCCAGCCTGATACGCTGGCGTTTACTGCACCGCCAACGGCTATCGCGCCTCTGCCTGCGACGCAGTTGGAGGCCATTGTTCAGGCCTTAGGCATTGCGCGAGAATCCTTGGTGCGCAGCGCGCAGCTCAACAACGGCCCAGTATGGCAAGTGCTTGAGCTAGACACCGCCGAGGCCGTACTCGCCGTCGATTCCTCGCGCGTGCGCTGGCCCACGTTCAAGCCCATTGGCCTGATCGGCGCCTACTCTCAGAACCAAAAACTCGATCAAGGATGCGACTTTGAAGTCAGAATGCTCGCTCCATCGAGTGGAATGAGTGAAGACCCTATTACCGGCTCGCTCAACGCCGCCCTGGCGCAGTGGATGCACGCCGAAGGCCGACTCAACAGCCCCATCACGGTATCGCAGGGCAGCGTCATTGGGCGCCACGGTCGCGTTTTGATTCGTCCCACCCAGGCTGGCATCCAGGTCGGCGGGGCGGTGCACAGAGTGATTGAGGGCACCGTTACTCTCTAGTGCCCTCTAGCCACGGTCTTCTCGCAGAGGCTGTCGCAACAAATAGATTCAGCGCTAAGGCGTCACCCTAAACCCATGACTCGTGCCCTTATTGCAGTCGCGAGCGTGGTGCTGGAGTGGCGCCACCGTCCAGCGCTGGCGTAGCGCGTCGTCGAGCTTAAAGCGCTTGAGGTGCGAGGTGAAAATCAGCTCCCCCCCTGGAGCCAACAACATCATCGCCGCGTCGATAAGCCTGACGTGATCGCGCTGCACATCCAGGTCGCCCTCGGTGCTTTTGCTGTTGGAATAACTCGGCGGGTCGAGCAGGATCACGTCGTACTCGTCCTCATGGTCAGCGTCAAGCCACTTCACCACATCGGCGCGGATAAATTGGTGCGCGTGCTCATCGAGCTTGTTCATTCGAAAATTCTGCTGTCCCCATGCCAAATAGGTCTGGGACAAATCCACATTCGTAGTGATCCCCCCCGCCAAGGCCGCTTGCACGCTAGCCGTGCAGGTGTAGGCAAAGAGGTTCAGCAATCGACGCGGGGCCTGAGATTGAGATTGAGATTGAGATTGAGCCAGCGCCAAGCGCGTGGGGCGATGATCCAAAAACAAGCCCGTGTCGTGATACGCCCCCAGTCGCACGGCAAAGCGCGCCGCGCCCTCGCGCACAATGACGTCGTGGCGCTGTTCCTCGCGCTGGTAGCGCTGCCCCGCGCGCTGGCGAAAACGCTGCTGATACACCACTTTTTGCGGATCAACGCCCAGCACTTCGGCACTGAGCGCCTGCATCAAGGCGCTGCGTTCGGCCGCTTTGCTCGCATCGACCGAGCGCGGTGGGGCCGATTCTTGGATCAGCAGCCAATCAGCATAGCGCTCAATACTGGCCGCGAACTCGGGTAGATCGTGGTCATACACGCGATAGGCGTCGATCTGATGCTGCTTGGCCCAGCCTTTGAGTCGGCGCTGATTCTTGCGTACACGATTGGCAAAGTCTGCTCCAGCGGCGCGTTGGGCCTCGCTCAGCGCAAACCCTCCCTCCTCTTGCGTGTCGCCTTCGGCCGCTAGACGCAGCAGCGCCACCTGCTGCCCACCATACTGCACCGCGATATGCTCCATCACTCGGCGCCCCGCATACTGCGTCAGCACCTCGTCTGCGACCACAACCGCTGGGCCTTCATAGAGCCGCTCATCGGCGTATTGCAACTGCAAGCCGTTTTCGACCGGTTCGTGCTCCCATTGCACCGTGCGCTGCAAGTGTCGCTGGCGCAGCAGGTTTTCGCACTGGCTGCGCAGCATCGGCGAAGCGCTCAGCTCGCCGTGTGGGTCCGGTATCGTATCGGCGGCCTGCATGCACGCCTGCTGCCAGCGCTCTGCATCGTGCCCGACCCAACCGCGCCAGCCCCAGCGCGCTTCATTAGTGTGGCCCCGTGCGATGCGCGCAGCCTGCACCAGGAGCACCGGATCGCTACTGACGTGCAGCGCCTGTTCGCAGGGCCAACCGAGCAACGCCAGAGCGGCATTGGCCAAGGGCTTGGGCAGCGAGTTCGTGCCATCATCGGGCTGCAAAGCCCCACCGCCTAGGTCAATCGACAACGCTAGGCGCGATTGATGTAGCCGCGCTTGGATCAATAAATCCGGCTCGCGCTCGACCGTTGGGCGCGCTAAACCCGCCCCAGTCATGGCCTCGACAATGCCATCTTTGACGCACTGCGCGCCAAACAAGCTATTGCGGATGGCATCGCTGCGCCCGATAAACTCCACCGCAATGCTGTGCGATGGGCGCAGCCATTGTGGCCACGCCAGGCCCGCTACGCCCGTGCGCAGCGTCTCGGCGTCGGGGGCATTAACCTGTGCCAAGGGCAGCATGAGTCGCCGCGAGTAGCGCGACGTCAGCGCATAGGTGTATAGCTCATCGAGGCTGGCATGAAAGCGTAGCTGACCGCGCCCCTGGGCATGAATAGCCAGCCCCGCCGCGCGCAACTCTTGCTCAACCAAGGCCTCTAGGCCGACAAAGCAAACGGCTTGGTAAATCGCGCTGTGTTCGCTCATGGAGTGGCTCGTCGTGGCAAAATAGCCATCATACGCGCAGCCATGGAATCCGATGCAGCCGAATAAACACTTTTTTGTTTCTTGGGAGGAGCTTCACCGCGATACGCGCGAGCTGGCCCGACAACTTCTCCCCGCCTCGCAGTGGCGCGGCGTCATTGCCATCTCACGGGGCGGCCTGGTGCCTGCGGCCATCATCGCGCGCGAGCTTGACCTGCGTCTGGTCGATACGATCTGCGTCAAAAGCTATACCGACATTGGCGCCAACACCGAAGTCCAACTGCTCAAAGGCGTCCCTGGTGATGGCGAGGGCATGCTACTGGTCGACGATCTGGTCGATACGGGTAAGACGGCGGAGTTTGTGCGCGCCCTCGTGCCCAAAGCACGCTTTGTCACGGTCTACGCGAAGCCCTCCGGCACCCCACAGGTCGATAGCTATATCGAGCAAGTGGCGCAAGATACCTGGATCAACTTCCCCTGGGATATGGCGTTACAAAGAACACAACCTCTTGCCGACAACTAATTGGAGCACTCCCCTTATGCAATACGCTGCTGTCATTGACCACATTACCGATTGGTTACGCGACTACTGCCACAGCGCCGGCATGGATGGTTTTGTTGTCGGCGTCTCTGGCGGCATCGACTCCGCTGTGACCTCGGCGCTATGCGCCCGCACCGGCTTGCCCGTTCTGGCCTTGTCGATGCCCTTGCGCCAAGCAGCCGATCAGCACGATTTATCGCAGCAACACTGCCAGTGGCTACAAGCGCGCTACCCGCAGGTCACGTCACGCACCATCAGCCTAGGAGAGAGCTTTGCCAGCATCGAAGCCGCTTTCGACGACGATGTCAGCAGCCACCGCCTCGCCATGGCCAATTCGCGCGCGCGTCTGCGCATGCTCACGCTCTATGCCCACGCTGGCGCGATGCGCGCTCTAGTCGCTGGTACAGGCAATAAGGTCGAGGACTTTGGCGTGGGTTTCTACACCAAATACGGCGATGGCGGCGTCGATGTATCGCCCATCGCCGACCTGATGAAGACAGAGGTCTATGCCCTGGCTGCAGAGCTGGGCGTATTGCAAGCGATCCAAGACGCGGCCCCGACCGACGGTCTGTGGGACGACGAGCGCACGGACGAAGGTCAGCTTGGTGCCAGCTATGCCGAGCTAGAATGGGCCATGCGCTTTGAAGAGGCTGGCGGCGATGCACAGCAATGCGATCCGCGCCAACGCGAAGTCTTGGCGACTTACCGGCGCTTTCATCAGGCCAATTTGCACAAAATGGAGCCGATTCCAGTGTGCATGATCCCCGCTGCCTTACGCTAAAGTTTCGATTAAGTTTAGTAGCGCGCCCTATCATGGCGCCTCAGGCTCACTTCCCCCAAGTAGAGGAGACCTCTCTATGTCGATCCGCCCTGTTATCAGCGAGTCCACCGCCAAGCCGACTACAGAGGGCGCGGGGGTCAAGCTCCATCGCGCTTTTGGCTTTAGTCGCCCTCGGGACTATGATCCGTTTTTGCTGTTTGATGACTTTCGCAACGAGCACCCCGAGGATTATCAGGCCGGATTTCCTTGGCATCCGCACCGAGGCATCGAGACGATTACCTATGTGCTCAACGGCAGCGTCGAGCACGGCGATAGCCTCGGCAATCAGGGCACGCTCGGCGCGGGCGATGTGCAGTGGATGACCGCAGGCTCGGGCATCATGCACCAGGAGATGCCGCACGGTAATGCGGCCGGACAAATGCACGGGTTTCAGCTCTGGGCCAACCTACCCTCTCACCTCAAGATGACCACACCGCGCTACCAAGACGTCAGCGCCAGCGTCATCCCCGAGATCATCGACGACGACGGCACCCGCGTGAAAGTCATTACAGGGTCTTTTTGGGGCCAAACCGGTCCGGTGGATGGTATCGCGGCTGACCCGCTGTATTTGGATATCTCTATTGCACCCAATCGACGCAAAAAGCTCCCCGTTGACACCTACCGCAGCACTTTTGCCTATCTCTTTGAAGGGACTGGCCGCTTTGCTGGTGCCTCAACGCCGCAGGGCATACTGCTAGAGAAAAATGCGATGGGCGAGGAGATTCATCTGCGCGATCTCAGCGGAGACCGCACACTGGTGCGCTTTGGTAGCGGCGATGAGATTGTGGTGCAGGCCGGTCCGCAGGGGATGCGGTTCTTGTTGGTCGCAGGCGCCCCCATCCAAGAGCCGGTGGCCTGGCATGGGCCGATTGTGATGAATACCCGCGAAGAGCTAGCGCAGGCGTTTGAGGCCCTGCAGAACAATACGTTTATACGCTCTTAGCAAGATAACTAGATGCGAGATAGCTAGATCTTGTGCCACCGCAACGGCTTGACCTCTTCGCGCAGCACTAAGCGCTTCGCTTCCAGGTCAAGCTGTACGGTCTTGGCCCACCACCCGGCGGTTTTCCCGCCTGGAAACAAGCTGTCGGGAAGGTGCTCAATGACGCCTTCGCGGATCTCTTTTTGTGTCAGCCCCGGCGCACTATCGGGCAACACACGCAAAAAGGCTGCACGCATTGCCCAGTATTTTGCGGCATTAATGCGGGTCGTTTGGCCGGGGAGATTAATATTCTCTACCGTGATGAGTTCTTTGCTGTCCATCATATCTATCGTTATCGTGCTGCCCCAGTATGCGAGTAGCACCTGCCAGCGGCAAACAAAAACCGCTCAGGGTCGGCGTAATCTTGCCATTTGGTAAGCTGACACAAGCTCACCGTTACGCCACGCGTATTCGGCCAATTCGCCCTCGATGTGAAAGCCATACTTTTCGTATAGCCCTATCGCTTTAGCATTGTCGATAAACACCGTCAGCTCGACGCGGCGAATATTGAACCAATTATCCGCCATGTCCAAGGCCGCCGCCATCAAGGCACTGCCCACGCCCTGGCCGCTGTGCGAATCCGCTACAGCCATGCCAATCGAGGCACAATGGCGCCGCCGCAAGTTCGCTTGCAGCATCAAGCTCAGCGAGCCGACCACCAGCTCATCATATTCTGCAGCCAGCCGAAAAAAATCCGGGTTAGTTTTCTCCAGATTCTGCTCCCAGCCCTGCAGTGAGGGAAACGGCAATTGCAAGGTCTCTGCCATAGCTTTGGGCTGCTGAAAAATCTGCCACAGCGCTTGAGCATCGCTCGCTTCGGCGCGGCGAACATGAATCACAAGAACGGCTCCAAGCCTCGGTCAATTTTGGCAAAATGCGCAAACACCGCCGCCAAGGCCTCGCGATCTTGCGCCTTGAGCGCGGCCACTGCGCGCTGGAATCCTTTCACTTCTGCATCGTGATCAGCCAGCAGAGTCTGTAGTAGCTCTCTCTCTAGCTGCGAGGGCGAGAGGCCGAATTTTTTCTCGCGGGTCGTGCCTGCTTCGAGCAGGGTGATGTGACGGCGCTTGGTCGTCTCCATCGCGTTATAGGCCGTGAGCACGGACGCGGCGTTGTGGCGTTGTTCTGGGGTCATCTACCCTCCGATATAAGACATTTCGACCTTCGGGCGGAACTGCAGCGGTTGCGTGCCGCTGGGCTGCCTACCGCGCTGCTCTGAATAGCGATCTGAGCGCGCACTCCATAGCGCACGCAACTGCGCCAAAAGCGCCTCATCGCTCACGCCGCTGCGTAGCACTTGGCGCAAGTCCGTACCCCCACTGGCAAACAAGCAGGTATAGAGCTGGCCCACCGCCGACAGACGCGCACGATGACAGTCGCCACAAAAGGGCTGCGTTACCGAGGCAATAATGCCAATCTCGCCGCCGCCGTCGCAATAGCGCCAACGCTTGGCGACTTCACCAGGGTAATTCGGATCAATGTTCTCCAGCGCCAACTCGCGATGAATGCGCCGGTGAATCTCACTCGCGCTGAGCACCGAGTCGTGCTGCCACTGGTTGTGGTTACCCACGTCCATAAACTCGATAAAGCGCAGAATCACCCCGCTGCCATGAAAGTGTTTGGCCATGGGCACAATGGCGTGCTCATTAAGGCCTTTTTTCACGACCATATTGACCTTGATATTGCGCATCCCGGCCGCGATGGCGTTATCAATACCGCGCAAGACCTCCACCACCGGCACGCCTACGTCATTGACGGCCATAAACGTCGCATCATCCAAGGCGTCTAAGCTGACATTAATGCGCTCCAGCCCCGCATCGCGCAACTGCCGCGCCCGCTCGGCGCTGAGCAGCGAGGCATTGGTCGTGAGGCTCATATCGTCAATGCCCTCAATCGCCGCGACCATGGCGATCAACTGCTCCAAATCGCGCCGCACCAGCGGCTCGCCTCCTGTGAAGCGTATTTTGCGTACACCTAGCTGCGCACTCGCACGCACCAGCCGCGTGATTTCCTCAAAGCTGAGCAACTCACTGCGCCCTAAAAAACGGTGTTGACTGTTAAAAACCTCTTTGGGCATGCAGTACACGCAGCGAAAATTGCAGCGATCAGTCACCGATATTCGCAAGTCGTGCAGCGGTCGGCCCAGGGCGTCTAGTGTACTCATCCAAGTCGTGCGTGGCAGTGGGGTCTCAGGTGTAACAAATTCTCAGGCCCAGCGCTAGTGGCCAGTGCGCAGTCAGCGATCTTAGCGGTCTCTACACGGGGGGCTTAGCACCAAAAATGACATTGTCATCATGGCCCTTCCCATAGAACACCTTTCAAGTTTGATAAGCACAGGCCGCTATACAACAGCAGCCAACGACACCAGTTATTCGAAGGGAAACGCAATGAAGGTATCGCTATCGCATTTAGGGAGTGCCATATACAAGGGGCTGCTCTGCAGCATGATTCTACTGGCCTCACCGGTACAAGCCGAGGTAGCAGATCTCGCTGGCACGCAAGTCACTTATCAGTTCACAGGCAGTGCAATCTACGACAAGTCAGCCGTGTACACACTGACTTTCCCCAGCTCGTTCTCTAGCGGGAACAGCATATGGTTCAACACACCAAGCGACGGTACAGGCACCGGAATCTATGCGAAAGGGGTTCGCATCATCTTCACTGATGACGCTGATGGCAGCACCATTCACCTGCGCGCAGTGCAGGCCAAATACACTTCACCTAGCGCCTACGCGAACTCAAACGATAAAGAACACTTCTTCGACACTCAGGGCAACCATGGCGGCGTCGCCACCAGTCCAACCACCAGCGCCTATGCGATAACCAATGTCAACATGGGCGGGATTCACGACACCGTTCCTTTTGTCCGCGCCGCTCATCCGACCAGCATAACGCTCTCCGGCGCCCCAGCGCTGCGCAACTCTACCGCTCCTTTTAATCTCAGCGTCAACCTCTCCAGATCCGCCAGCGATTTTACCGCTAGCGATATCAGCGCCACCAATGCCACGTTCACCCTCTCGGGCAGTGGCTCTAGCTACACCATGGCCGTCACTCCCACCGCCCCTGGGCCGATCACGGTGGATATCGCTTCCAATGCTTTGCAAGATTCCAATGGTACGTTCAGTAACCTATCCGCCACCACCACATTGGCCTATGATGCCGATCCACCCGTGGCGACGCTCGAAACGCCTCCGACTTCGCGCAACAACAACACCGCGTTTGCGCTCGATCTCAGCTTCTCCGAGACCATCACTGGCTTCGATGCCAGCGGTATCAGCGCCAGCAACGCCACGGTGACCGTCGCTGGCAGCGGTACCGACTATACCCTCACAGTCACCCCGGACGGCAACGGCGATGTCTCGCTCTCCGTCAATGCGGGAGCCACCCAAGATCTCGCGGGCAATAGCAGCCT